>CAMPJU010000071.1 GCA_946886995.1 uncultured Lysobacteraceae bacterium | reverse complement strand
CTTCTTCGCGGTCTTCCTGGTGGCCTTCTTCGCGGACTTCTTCGTCGCCTTCTTCGTCGCCATCACTGCCTCCGGTTCGGGGAACGCGCCGTCGATGCGGCAGGTCCTCGATAACACCCGCGGCATGCAGCCCGGGTGATCGTCAGAGGAACGGAGGCGACAACAGCCGCGACAGGAACCCCGCCAGCACCCCCGGCTCCATCGCCACGGTGAACATCACGCCATAGGCCGCACCGGCCAGGTGCGCGCTGTGGTTGATGTTGTCGTGCGAATGCCGGTCGGCCCAGACGCTGTAACCCACGTAGAGCACTGCGTAGAGGATCGCCGGCACCGGCAGGAAGAACACGAAGATCATCGACCAGGGCGCCGCGAGGATGAACACGAACAGCACCGCGGACACCGCGCCCGACGCGCCCAGGCTCCGGTAGTTGGGGTCGTGGCGATGCCGCAGGTACGTCGGCAGCATCGCCACCACCACGGCCGAAAGGTAGAACAGCACGAAGCCGATCGCGCCGATGTACGGCGCGAACAGCTGCTCCACCAGCCGCCCGAAGAAGTAAAGGGTGACCATGTTGAACAGCAGGTGCTGCCAGTCGGCATGGACGAAACCGTGGCTGACGAAACGGTCGTACTGGCGCAGGCGCTGCACCGCCGGCGGCCACAGCAGCAGGCGGTCGAGCAGCCGCGGGCGCTCGAAGCAGTACCAGGACAGCGCGACCGTCACGCCGATCAGGAGCAGGGTCATCGACATCGGTCAGGCCGCTCCTGGGTCAGGCCGCACGGTAATGGTCCTGTACCGGGTAGTGGCGCGCATACCACGCGAACACCGCGGCCGCGGCGAACGCGAAAAGCGCGAAGAAGAACATCAGGAAGGCGGGCTCGCTCAGCCCGGTACTGGCGATCTGCGCCGTGACCGTCTCGTTGCGCACCGCCGCGTTGGTCAGCAGCACCCACAGGTTGCCGTACGACACCGACAGCAGCCAGAAGCTCATGATCACGCCCTTCATCGCCTGCGGGGCCTGGCTGTACGCGAACTCGAGCCCGGTCGCGGAGACCAGCACCTCGCCGAAGGTCAGCAACAGGTACGGCAGCGCCTGCCAGGCGATCGAGGTCGGCTCGCCGCCGTCGATCGACAGCTGCAGCCAGCCCGCGACGATCCACGCGATGCCGGAAAACGCGATGCCCCAGCCCATCCGCTTCAGCGCGGTGACCTCGAACCCCATGCGCCGCAGCATCGGGTACAGCACCAGGTTGTTGAACGGGATGATCAGCATGACCATGATCGGGTTCAGCGCCTGCATCTGCGCCGGTTCGGTCACCAGCCAGGTGGGCCACCAGGCCTGGTCGTGCGGCATGACCATCTCGCGGCCCTGGATGATCCAGGTGGAAGCCTTCTGGTCGAACAGTGACCAGAACGGGGTGACCAGCGCGAACACGATCATGATCCGAAGGACCGCGCGGACGCCGTCGACGGCCTCGTCCGGGTGCGTGCCGCGCGCACGGTCGAGCTGCATCGACGCGCCGATGCCGCCACCGGCGATCAGCAGGCCGATGGCGATCAGGACCGGCTCCACGAAGCCCATCACCGGGATCAGGAACAGCGAGGCGACGGCCAGCACGGCGCCGGCGATCGCCACGACGGTACCGCGGCCGCCACCCGGCGCGAACACCGCGCTGCGCACCACGCGCAGGAACGAATGGGGATTGGAGGGCGCCGGCGGCACGTGGACGTACTTGTGGCGACCCATCCAGAAGATCAGCGTGGCGATGCCCATCAGGACGCCGGGGATCCCGAACGCGACCGACGGTCCGTAGGCAGCCAGGAACTTCGGCATCAGCAGCGACGCGAAGAACGACCCGAAGTTGATGGTCCAGTAGAACGCGTCGTAGACGATCTTCGCCAGGTGCTTGTTGGTGCGGTCGAACTGGTCGCCGACGAACGCGGACACGAGGGGCTTGATGCCGCCCGACCCCAGCGCGATCAGGAACAGGCCCGTGTAGAAGCCGGTCCGGTTGTCCTCGAACATCGCCAGGCAGGCATGGCCGGCGCAGTACACCAGCGACAGCCAGAACACGGTGTTGTACTTGCCGAAGTAGCGGTCCGACAGCCAGCCGCCGAGCAGCGGGAAGAAGTAGACGCCGATGACGAACGTGTGGAACACGTCCTTGGCCATGCCCTCCCGCTCGCTTTCCGGGAGGTAGGTCAGCAGGATGCTGCTGATCAGGAACGGCACCAGGATGTTGCGCATCCCGTAGAAGCTGAAGCGTTCGCACGCCTCGTTGCCGATGATGTACGGGATCTGGCGTGGCAGCCTGCCCGGCTGGGCGGCGACGGCGTCGTTCATGCGTGGATTCCCCGGGGTGGTGTGCGGTCGCGTCGGTCGCGCGCAGGCCGAAGCCTACCCGACCCGGGCGGTCAGGCCCATTCCTCCAGGCCTTCCCGCGCGTACAGCTCGCGGAACGACGGCCTTGCCTTCAGCCACGACGCCAGCGCCCCCAGCGCGGGCCAGTCGTGCGCCGGGCGCGGCATGTGGCGCGACCACCGCATGAGCATGACCAGGAAATAGTCGGCGACGGTTTCGCGGTCGCCCAGCAGGCAGGGCCCGTTGGCCGCGAGGTGCGCGTCGATGCGGTCCCAGGCGGCCTCGATCCCGGGACGGACTGCTTCCCGTGCCTGCTCCGCGTGGGCTTCGCCCGCGGCCTCGTGCGGGTACCACCAGGTGCGGAGCAGCGGCTGCACCGCGTTGGCCAGGTGGAACATCCACTGCAGGCACGTAGCGCGTCCCGCCTCGTTGGGCGCGGGTACGAGCGCAGCGTCCGGATGCTGCTCGGCGAGCCAGAGCGCGATGGCGGCCGCTTCGGTCATCGGGCGGCCGTCGACCACCAGCGTCGGCACGACCCCGGCAGGATTCAACGCCAGGTAGTCCGCCTGCTTCTGTTCCCGCGACTGCAGGTCGACGCGGCGCAGCTCGTGGGGGACGTCCAGTTCGATCAGCAGCCAGTGCACGAGCAGGCTGGCCGCGCCGGGGGCGTAGTAGAGGGCATGCATGACGGCGACTCGGATTGGCGGGGCGGGCCAGTCTATGCCGGGCATGCACGCCGCTGCGCGTGCCCGGCCCGCTCGCTACCATCGGCGCTTCGTCTTTACGGAGTCCTGCCGATGCGATCGTCGACCACCCTGCTCCGCCTTTCACTGGCCGCCTGCTGCCTGTTTCCTGCGGGCGCCTCCGCGACGGGCAGCCTGGCCACGCATGCCGAACGCACCGGCTTCCAGGAAACCGGGCGTTACGCCGAAACCATCGCGCTGTGCGAAAGGTTCGCGGCGGAGCATCCCGACGCCGTGCGCTGCGAGACCTTCGGCACGACCCCGCAGGGGCGTCCGATGAAGCTGCTGGTCGTCTCGCCGTCCGGCGCGTTCACCCCGGACGAGGCGCGCCGGCAGGGACTGCCGGTGACCCTGATGCAGGGTGGCATCCACGCGGGCGAGATCGACGGCAAGGACGCGGGGTTCCTGGCGCTGCGCGAGCTGCTCGCCGGCGAGGTGGACGCCGGCGCGCTCGACGCCCAGGTCCTGCTGTTCGTGCCGGTGTTCAACGTCGACGGCCACGAGCGCTTCCGCGAATGGAACCGGCCCAACCAGCGCGGCCCGCGGGAGATGGGCTGGCGCGTGACCGCGCAAGGCTACAACCTCAACCGCGACTACCTGAAGGCCGATACCCCGGAGATGCACGCGATGCTCGCGCTGCTGCGGCGCTGGGATCCGCTGGCCTACATCGACCTGCACGTCACCGATGGCGCGAAGTTCGAGCACGACGTCTCGATCCAGGTCGAGCCGCTCAACAGTGGCGACGAGCCATTGCGGGCCGCGGGGCTCGCGTTGCGCGACGGCACCATCGCGCGCCTGGCCGCGGCCGGCTTCCAGCCGCTCCCGTTCTATCCGTCCTTCGTGGTCGGCGACGACCCTTCGTCCGGGTTCCGCGACGGCGTCGCGCCGCCGCGCTTCTCGCACGGCTACATGCCGCTGCGGAACCGCCTGGGGATGCTGGTGGAGACGCATTCCTGGCGCGACTACGCGCACCGCGTGCGCACGACCCGCGAGACGATCCTCGCGGTGCTGGACCTGGTCGCGGCGCACGGCGATGCCTGGCAGGCCACGGCGCGCGCCGCCGACGGACGCGCGGCCCGGCTGGCCGGAACGAGGATGCCGCTGGATTACACCGCGACCGACGACTGCCACCAGATCGACTACAAGGGTTACGCGTACACCCGCACCCCGTCCGACGTGTCCGGCGCGACCATGACCCGCTACGACGAGGGCACGCCCGAGACCTGGCGCATCCCGTTGTGCGACGTCGTCGTCCCGGGCGTCGTGGTCACGGCCCCCGCCGCGGGTTATCTGGTACCCGCCGAATACGCCGAGCTCGTCGCGCGCAAGCTCGACCACCACGGGGCGACCTACCGGCGCCTCGGGGCCGCCAGCGACGCCATCGAGGTCGAGGCGTTCCGGGCCACGTCGACCAGCTTCGGCGATGCGCCCTACGAGGGGCACCAGCGACTCACGGTCGACGGCGCCTGGCAGTCCGAGCGCCACGACCTGCCGCCCGGCAGCCTGTTCGTGCCGATCGCCCAGCCGCTGTCCCGGCTGGTGGTCGCGCTGCTCGAGCCACGGGCGCCGGACTCGCTGGCGGCCTGGGGGTGGTTCAACAACCACTTCGAGCGCAAGGAGTACATGGAGCCGTACGTGGCGGAGGAAGTGGCGCGCGACATGCTCGCCGCCGACCCGGCCGTGCGCGCCCAGTTCGAACGCCGCCTGGCCGACGACCCCGCCTTCGCTTCCGACCCCCAGGCGCGGCTGGACTTCTTCTACCGCCGCCACGCCTCCTGGGACGACCGGATGGACCTGTATCCCGTCTACCGCGTGGCCGTGCCACCGGCGCATAATCCGGTCGCGGTCCGCCGCGTGGTGCGGCCGGACCCTTCAGCGCACCGGGAGGCGCCATGAGCAAGGGGATGGACCAGAAGAAGCAGGAAAAGAAGAAGCCCACGAAGA
The DNA here is from genome assembly GCA_946886995.1 of uncultured Lysobacteraceae bacterium. The sequence goes on along the minus strand of CAMPJU010000071.1, from coordinate 1,681 downwards.
CCCTGAAGGAAAAGCGGGCCGAGAAGAAGGAAAAGAAAGCCGGGCGCTAGCCCGGCTTTTTTCGTTCAGCGTATTCCTGTTCAACGTCCGGCGTTCGACTCCAGGACGATGCGTTCGGCGAACCACGCGTTGCCGCTGCGCCGGGCCTGGATGCTCACGACATCGCCGGGATCCAGGTCGCGCGCCGGGTAGCGGCTGCCGCGCCACTCCACGTAGCTGCGCGAGTCGAAGCGGACCTCGACGGACTGGCCGTAGCCACCCGCGTCGAGCCGGATGACCTGCGCGCGGTCGTCGACCCATGACACGCGTCCGCGCAGCTGCTGGTAATCGCCATAGTCGCCGTAGCCGCCACCGGGGTTGCCGGGGTAGTAGCCACCCGATTCGCGGATGTTGCGGACCACTTCGACCTGGCGCGTGTAGAGGCGGTTGCCGGACTCGACCACGTCGGCACGGATCACGTCGCCGCGCTCAAGGCCTTCGACGGGGTAGGCGCGCCCCTGGTAATAGAGCTGCGTGCGGCTGTCGTAATACAACGCGACCTGCTGGCCGCCATACCCGTAGCCGCCGCCTTCGGTGGCGATGACGATGCGCCCACGGTCGAGACCCTGCACCGTGCCGACGACCTGGCTGCCGTACTGCTGGCCGTAGCCACCACCGGGATAACCGTATCCGTCGCCGTATCCCCCGCCGCCCGGGTAGCCGTAGCTGGCGCAGCCACCGAGGGCAAGGGCGGCAATCGCCGCGATGAAGACGCCGCGTCCCTGACGCAACATGGAGAGGATGGCGCGCATGGCGAATCTCCCGGTTGGAATGCCACCCATTGGGCGCCGCCGCGGATGAATGGGCCGTCAGGACGGGGCCCCGGGGGTGAATCGCACCTGTCCCGGCATCAGGAACTGCACGAGAGCATCGAGCACCCGGCCTTGTCGCGCGCCCAGTCCGGGCGTCGGCGGGCGAACGCTTCCCGGCCGGACTGTTCGTCATACGGCCGGCGCATCACGTCCAGCAGGTCATGGACCGCGGAGGGATCGCCGGCCTCGGCGCGGTCGATCGCCTCCTGCGCCAGGTAGTTGCGCAGCACGAATTTCGGATTCGCCGCGTCCATGCGCGCACGCCGCGCGCCGACCTCCACGGCCTCCGTCTGCACCCTTCCGGCGTAACGACGCAGCCACGCCTCGAACGCGGGCGCCGCGTCCGCCCGTTTCGCGGGGTCGTAGAACGCATCGGCCATCGGTGCCAGCGAGGGTGCCGCCGGATCTACGCGTGGCAACGCGCGGAAGAACAGGGTCATGTCCACCTCCGCCACCTGCAGCAGCGCGTGCAGCGCCTGCATCAGTTCCACGTCGTCGTCACCGCAGGCGGCCAGCCCCAGCTTCGAGGCGATCGTCGCGCGGTCGGCTTCCACGAAGGTCTCCTGGAATCGGCGCAAGCCATCCTGCAGCAGGTCGTGGTCCTCGAAGACGTGCGCCAGGGCGTGCGCCAGCCGGGTGAGGTTCCAGTACGCGATCCTGGGCTGCCAGCCGAACCGGTAGCGGCGTCCGTGGGCGTCGGTGGTGTTGGGCGTCCACTCGGGGTCGAAGTCGTCGACCCACCCGTACGGGCCGTAGTCGATGGTCAGTCCCAGGATCGACATGTTGTCGGTGTTGAGCACGCCGTGGACGAAGCCCACGCGCATCCAGTG
>CAMPJU010000070.1 GCA_946886995.1 uncultured Lysobacteraceae bacterium | reverse complement strand
CGGCGCGCGCCTGTCCCTCGGTGCGCCGCTCGCGCGGCACGTCAACGACAAGGGCTGCGCGTTCGGCGGCAGCCTCGGCTCCCTGCTGACGCTGGCCGCGTGGGGACTGCTGCACGTGCGCCTGGAGCAGGCCGGGATCGACGCGGACCTCTACGTCGCCGACAGCCAGCTGCGCTTCGTGGCGCCCCTGTTCGACGACCTGCAGGCCGAGGCGATGCTCGCCCCGGGCGCCGAGTGGCCGGCCTTCGTCGCCGCGCTGCGCAACCGCGGCCGGGCCCGCATCGAAGTGGAGGCCCGGGTGCCGTTGCCGGCAGGCGGCGTGGCGACCACGTTCACCGGCCGCTACGTCGCGATCCTGCGGCGGGGCGACTAGCATGGCGCACATGCACAAGCACTCCGCCCGCCCCCTCCTGCTGCTGCTCGCCGCCGCGCTGCTGCTCGCCGGCTGCGCCACCCAGGGGCGCGATCGCGCCCTGCACCAGGCCCAGTACGCCTGGTCGGCGGCGATCCGCTGGGGCGATTTCGAGGGCGCGCTGCTGCTCGTCGACCCCACATGGCGCGAAGCCCATCCGTTGACCGACCTGGAGCGGGAGCGCTTCAAGCAGGTGCAGATCTCGGCCTACCGCGACGTCGGCGCGAGCATGGAAGGCGACACCGCGCTCCGGACGATCCAGGTCGGGGTGGTCAACCGGCACACGCTGCGCGAGCGCCAGCTCCGCCACACCGAACGCTGGCGCTGGGATCCGGTCGCCGAAACCTGGTGGGTCACCAACGGCCTGCCGGACCTGTGGGACGAGGAATGATCGCCGTGACCCTTGCCGAACTCGCCGCCTTCGCCGGCCGCCATCCGTTCCTGTCGCTGGCGCTGGCCGGCCTGACGCTCGCCATCCTGTGGACCGAACTGTCGCGGCTCACCCGCGGGTTCAAGGCGCTGCGGCCCGCGCAGCTGACCGACCTGCTCAATCGCGAGAACGCGCTGCTGGTCGACCTCTCGCCCTCGGGCGATTTCGAGAAGGGCCACATCGCCGGCGCCAGGAACATCGCGGCGGGCCAGTTCGACCCGGAACACAAGCAGCTGGCGAAAGTCCGCGACCTGCCCGTGGTGGTCACCTGCAAGAACGGCCAGGCCTCGATGGCCGCCGCGGCGCGCCTGCGCAAGGCGGGCTTCTCGCGGGTGCACTGGCTCGAGGGCGGGGTCGCCGCCTGGCAGCAGGCCGACCTGCCCCTGGTCCGCGGCCGCGCCTGACGCCCCCGTCGCGGGCCGGGCGCCGCGCGACGCATGCCATAATCGTCCTCTTTTCCCGAATTCCGTTGGAGCTATCCCCCATGGCCGAAGACACCCAGAACGGCGCCGCTGCCGCCACCCCCGAGACGCCCGCGGGCCCGTCGTTCTCGGTCGAGAAGATCTACGTGAAGGACGTCTCCTTCGAGGTCCCGGGCGCGCCGCAGGTGTTCAACGAGCAGACGCAGCCGCAGTTGCAGCTCAACCTCAACCAGCGCGTCCAGCGCGTGGGCGACAACGTGTTCGAGGTGGTGCTCGGCGTCACCCTGACCTGCAAGGCCAACGACAAGCCGCTGTACCTGGCAGAGGTGCAGCAGGCCGGCCTGTTCAACCTGCGCGGCTTCGAGGCGCAGACGCTGGACGCGATGCTCGGCATCCAGTGCCCGCACGTGCTGTACCCGTACGCCCGCCAACTGGTGAGCGACCTGGTGCAGGCCGGCGGCTTCCCGGCGTTCTACCTGCAGCCGATCAACTTCGAGGGCCTGTACGCCGAGGGCCTGCGCCAGCGCGCGGCACAGGGCCAGCAGTCCGGCGAGGGGCTGGCAGGCCCGGAGACCGCCGGCAACGCCTGACCCGATGGCCACGCCGACCAGGCTGGCGGTACTGGGCGCGGGCTCCTGGGGCACCGCGCTCGCCGCGCTGACCGCCCGACACGGACACCCGACCGTCCTGTGGGGCCGCGATGCCGCGGCCACCGCCGCGATCGACGCCGACCACGAGAACGTGCGGTACCTGCCCGGCGTGAAGTTGCCGGGCGCCTTGCGCGCGACCGGCGACCTGCGCGCCGCGCTCGATGGCGCCACGCTGGTACTGGTGGTGGTGCCGTCCCACGCGTTCGCCGAGACGCTGCATGCGCTGGCACCGCACCGGCCCGCGGGCGCCGGGGTCGCCTGGGCGACCAAGGGTTTCGAGCCGGGTTCGGGGCGGTTCCTGCATGAGGTCGCCCGCGAATCGCTCGGCGACGACGTGCCCCTGGCCGTGGTGACCGGGCCTTCGTTCGCGCGCGAGGTGGCCGCGGGCCTGCCGACCGCGCTCACGGTGCATGCCGACCCGCCGGCGTTCGCCAAGCAGGTCGCCGATGTACTGCATGGGCCGTCGTTCCGCGCCTACACGGGCGACGACATGCGCGGCGCCGAACTCGGCGGTGCGATGAAGAACGTGCTCGCGGTCGCCACCGGCGTCGCCGACGGCATGCAACTGGGGCTCAACGCACGGGCCGGGCTGATCACGCGCGGGCTCAACGAGATGCTCCGGCTCAACCACGCCATCGGCGGCCGCGCGGAAACCCTGATGGGCCTGGCGGGCCTCGGCGACCTGGTGCTCACCTGTACCGGCGACCTGTCGCGCAACCGGCGGCTGGGCCTGGCGCTCGGGCGCGGGCAATCACTCGAGGACGCCGTGCGCGAGATCGGCCAGGTGGTGGAATCGGTGCAGACCGCCGACGAAGTGATGCGGCTGTCCGAACGCCACGGCGTCGAACTGCCGATCACGGCCAAGGTGCATGCGGCACTGCACGGGCGCATCACGCCGGCCGAAGGACTGCGGCAATTGCTGTCGCGCGGACAGAAGGCCGAATACCCGGACGGGTTGTTCGGCGACTGAAGCGAAGGGCGAAAAAGTGGAAGCCCGGCCGAGGCCGGGCTTCCGAAGACGCGACGCGCGAAGGAGAGCCCGCGCGCCGCGCAAACCGCCAGGCAGGAATCTGCCGTCATGGGTTACCAGGTGAAGCGCGGACCGACGAACCACTGGGTGTCGCCGTCGGCGAACTTCACGTCGCCGGTCACGCCCCAGTTCGGGTTGAACTTCACCTGCGCGCCGACGCGGCCGTACGCCGAACCGTCGAAGTCGTCGCCATCCTCGTAGCCGGCCAGGGCATAACCCTCGAGGTTCGTGGTGAGCGCGCTGCGCACGCCGACTTCGGCGCTCCAGCCGTCCTCGTCCAGCCCCACCTCGTCGGCCTGGTAGTTCTCGTAGGCCACCCGGGTCAGCAGGTCGGTATTGGCGGAGACTGGGTGGTTGTAGCCAACGCCGGCGCGCCAGTTCTCCAGGTCGATCGACGAATCATCGATCTCCTGCGAGTTGTAGCCGCCGAACACATGGAAGTTCGGATGGACCGCGAACGAGGCCTCGCCGCCGAAACCTTCGGCGTCGGCGCCATCGGTGTTCGTCGCGGCATAGCCACCCTGCACGTAGTCGTAGGACAGGCCCTCGGCGGCATTGGCCGAAGCGGCCAGGCCGACTGCGGGGAGCCCGACCAGCAGGGCGACGATCAGGTTGCGGTGCTTCGGGGAGGAGCGATGCATGGGGACCTCTCTTCTCTGCTTGCTTATGGGCCGGCACGGGATCCATGCCGGTGCGCGCAGTATCGAAACGCGGCCGCAACCGCGACTGAAGCATCCGTACCCGCAGACGCGTGTTTTCAGGCGCCTTTCAGCAAGGCCGCCCGCGATGGCGCGACAGCGCCGTCGCGCGGCGCTAGGCTGCCCCTCGACCCGACCCGACCCGGAGCGATCCATGAACCGCATGCCACACGCCCTCGCCGGCGCCCTGCTCGTCGCGCTCGCCCTGACCGCCTGTGCGGCGGATTCCGACGACGCAACGCCCGAAGCGGCGACCGCGGACGCACCCACCGACGGTGCCGCCACAACGCCCGGACCCGATGCAGTGCCGGATGCGCGCGCCGGCATCGATGCCGCCGTCGCCGGGAACTGGCGCGACCCCGCCAACGTCGCCCGCGACCCCCACCGCCATCCGGCCGAGACGCTCGCGTTCTTCGGCGTCGAACCAGACGACACCGTCGTGGAGATCACCCCCGGGGGCGGCTGGTACGCCGAGGTCCTCGCGCCGCTGGTGCGCGACGAAGGGCACTACGTCGCCGCGGTGTGGGACGACGCGATCCCCGACCAGCCGGCGTATCGCTACCGCCTCAACGAGGCGTTGCGCGCGAAGTTCTCCGATGCACCGGAAACCTACGGCACCCCCGACGTGCGCGTGTTCGATCCGGCGCAGCCCGTGTTCGGCCCGGCCGGATCGGCGGACGTCGTGCTGACGTTCCGGAATGCGCACAACTGGGTGGACGACGGGAACGCGGCGGAGTATTTCGCCGCATTCTTCGACGTGCTGGCGCCGGGCGGCACGCTCGGCGTGGTGGACCATCGCGCGAAGCCCGGCACGTCGCCGCAAGACATGGCGTCATCCGGCTACCTCACCGAGGACCTGGTCGTGCAGCTGGCCACTGACGCGGGGTTCGAGCTGGAAGAACGCAGCGAGGTCAACGCCAACCCGCGCGACACCGCCGACCATCCCAATGGCGTCTGGACGCTGCCGCCGAGCAACGACCACGAGGACGCCGACGACGCGAAGTACCAGGCGATCGGCGAGAGCGACCGGATGACGTTGCGGTTCCGCAAGCCGCGCCGCGGGTAACGACAAGCGGCGGCGGTAGTCGTGCCGTCGCCACGGCCGACGTCGGTCGACCAACCAACGGCTTTCCGCTGTCCATGCTCATCGCTTTCAACAAGCCGTTCGGCGTGCTGTGCCAGTTCACCGACCGCAGCACGCCGGCCCGGCCGACGCTGGCCGGGTTCGGCCTGCCGGCAGGCGTCTATCCCGCGGGCCGGCTGGACGCCGATTCGGAAGGCCTGCTGCTGCTCACCGACGACGGTGCGCTCGCCCATCGCCTCACCGACCCGCGGCACAAGCAGCCCAAGACGTACTGGGTGCAGGTCGAGGGCGAGCCGGAGGCGTCGCAACTCTCGGCGCTGCGCTCGGGCATCGAACTGAAGGACGGCCCCACCCTTCCGGCTGGCGCGCGATGCATCGCTCCTCCGGACCTCTGGCCCCGCGATCCTCCGGTCCGTTTCCGCAAGTCGGTTCCCGACGCGTGGCTTGAACTCGAACTGCGCGAAGGTCGCAACCGGCAGGTGCGGCGGATGACCGCCGCGGTCGGGCTGCCCACCCTGCGGCTGGTGCGTGTCGCCGTCGGAAACGTCGCGCTGGACGGGATTGCGCCGGGCATCTGGAAAAACGTGACGCCGGTCGCCGGACCGTTCAGGTAGCTGTCTGGACGGCACCCCGTTTCCGACGGTTCCTGCTAGCGTACGCGGACAGGGGAGCGTCGCCGCCTCGCGGCATCGGGAGACAAGCCTTGCCCAGCACCGGACACACGGCCGGACGGATCCTCGTCGTCGACGACCAGCCCGCGAACCTGCGCGTCGTTTCCGCGCTGCTCACCCGCCATGGCTACGAGGTGCTCTCGGCGAGCGACGGCGAGGCCGCGCTCGAACTCGCCGGCACGCAGGTTCCCGACCTGATGTTGCTGGACATGATGATGCCCGGCATGGACGGCTTCGAGCTGATCACGCGGATCAAGCAACAGCCCGAGCTCGGGCAGGTCCCTGTCGTGTTCCTCACCGCCGCGCAGGACCGCGAGATGCTGCTGCGCGCGTTCGACGCCGGCGCCGTCGACTATGTCACCAAGCCCTTCATGCCCGAGGAACTGCTGGCGCGCGTCAACGCGCACCTGGGCCTCAAGCTCACCCGCGACCGACTCGAGCGCGTCGCGCGCGAACGGCAGGAACTGGTCAACCTGGTGGCGCACGACCTGAAGAACCCGCTGAGCAGCGTGGTGTTCGCCAGCGACATGCTGCTGCAGGGCGCGTGCAAGCCCGAGCGCGTGCCGCGCTACCTGCAGATGATCGAGGACAGCGCACAGGATGCGCTGGGGTACATCCGCCGCTACCTGGAAACCCAGGCGCGCCGCGGGCGGCCGTCCGAGTCCGGCGGCGACGGCGCGCGGGCCAGGCTGTCCGAGGTGCTGGAATGGCTGCGCGACCGCTATGAACTGCAGCTCGAATCGCGCGGCATGCGCCTGGCGTGCGACATCCCGCCGGCCGACGCGATGGTCGCGATGGATCCGCTGGTGCTGCGCCAGGTCGCCGAGAACCTGGTGAGCAACGCGATGAAGTACGCGACCGAAGGCGGCGTGCTCGACCTCAGCGCGCGCCGCGGCGCGCCGGAGTACTGGCAGTTGTGGGCGGAAGACCGGGGCCCCGGGATCCCGGAGCGCCGGCGCCGCGAACTGTTCAAGCCGTTCGTGCGCCTGACCGACGACGACCCGGCCAACGGGATGTCCAGCGGCCTGGGGCTGTCACTGGCGCGCCAGATCGTGGATCACGCCGGTGGCCAGCTCTGGTACGAGGATCGCGACGGCGGCGGCGCCCGGTTCATCATCGAGCTGCCGGTCGCGAGCTAGTCCGGCCTCCTGTTACTCCGCAGTCTTGCGCGCCCGCTTGCGGGCCGTGGTGCGGCGGGTGCCGTTGCCCTTCCTGGCCTCGACCCGGGTCGAATTGCCGTCAGCCGATCCGTTCTCGGCCTGCTTCGCGCGGCGTCGCGCCAGATACCACAGCGCGCCCGCGCCGGCGGCGACCGCGACCACGGCGGCGGGATTGCGCATCACCACCGTGCGGGCC
>CAMPJU010000069.1 GCA_946886995.1 uncultured Lysobacteraceae bacterium | reverse complement strand
ATGGCGTCCGCGGGCGCGAGCCCGCCAAGGGCGTGGTCGCCAGCCGGCCCGGCGTCGATGACCGCGACGCCGCCGAGGCGCTGCGTGGCACCGAGATCCTGGTCCCGCGCACCGCGCTGCCGCCGCCCGGCGCCGACGAGTACTACTGGGTCGACCTGGAAGGCCTGCGCGTCGTCACGCTCGAAGGCGTCGAACTCGGGACGGTCTCGCACCTGCTGGCCACCGGCGCCAACGACGTGCTGGTCGTGAAGGGTGATCGCGAGCGGATGCTCCCGTTCGTGCAGCCGCAGTTCGTCACCGCGGTGGATTTCGATGCCGGCACGATCACGGTCGACTGGGACCCGGACTTCTGATGCGCATCGACGTCGTGTCGCTGTTCCCCGAGTTCGTCGCGCAGTGCGCGGCGTTCGGCGTGACCGGGCGGGCGGTCGAGCGCGGGCTGCTGTCGATGCACGGCTGGAACCCGCGCGACTACGCCGCCGGCAATTACCGCAAGGTCGACGACCGGACGTTCGGCGGTGGCCCCGGCATGGTGATGATGCTCGAGCCGTTGCTGGCCTGCCTGGCCGAAGTGCGCAAGGCGGACCCGGCGCCCGCGCGCGTGATCTACCTGAGCCCGCAGGGCCGGCGGCTGGACCAGGCGAAGGTGCGGGAGTTGGCCGGCCGCGAGCGCCTGGTGCTGCTGTGCGGCCGCTACGAGGGGGTGGACGAACGCCTGCTGGCGGCCGAGGTCGACGAGGAACTGTCGATCGGCGACTACGTGCTCTCGGGCGGGGAGCCGGCGGCGGCGGTGGTGGTCGATTCCGTGGCCAGGCTCCAGCCCGGCGCCCTGAACGACGCGGAGTCGGCGGCGCAGGACAGCTTCGAGGACGGCCTGCTGGATTGCCCCCATTTCACGAAGCCGGTGGGCCACCCGCTGGGCGACGTCCCCGCGGTGCTGCTCTCCGGCAACCACGCCGAGATCGCCCGCTGGCGCCGGCAGCAGGCGCTGGGCCGGACCTGGCTGCGGCGCCCGGACCTGCTGGCCGCCGTGGAGCTGTCCCCTGCGGACGAGGCGCTGCTGGACGCCTTCCGGCGCGAGCAGGGCGACCGTGGCGGTCCCGCCGACGACACGCTATAATGCCCGGCTTCGCTTCACGCTCCATCCATGCCAGGACGCGGGTCCACGTGCACTCGCGCCACAACCACACCAACAGGCAAGCCACACAGGCGTCCCCATGAACAAGCCCTCGATCCACACCCTCGTCCAGGAATTCGAAGCCGCGCAGATCACGCGCGAGCTGCCCGCCTTCGGCCCGGGCGACACCGTCGTCGTCAACGTCAAGGTCAAGGAAGGCAACCGCGAGCGCATCCAGGCCTATGAAGGCGTGGTCATCGCCCGCAAGGAAGGCGGCCTCAACTCCGCGTTCACCGTCCGCAAGATCTCGCACGGCTTCGGCGTCGAGCGCGTCTTCCAGACCCACAGCGCCACGATCGACTCGGTCGAGGTGAAGCGCCGCGGCAAGGTCCGCGCCGGCAAGCTGTACTACCTGCGTGGCCTGGAAGGCAAGAAGGCGCGCATCAAGGAAGACCTGGCCGGCAACGCCCGCGCCAAGGCGGAAGCCGCGGCCGCAGCCGCGGAATGACGCCTCGCACGCCGGGCGTCGCGCCCGGCCTGCAGTGACGACGGCCGCCTTCGGGGCGGCCGTTTTCGTTTCAGCGAAGGCGTGCCAGCATTGGCGCATGTCCCGGTCGCTGCTGCTCGTGATCCCCTGCCTGCTGCTGGCCGGCGGACCGGCCGCGGCGGTCGGCGACCCGGGCACGGCCTTCGCGGAATCATCGCCGCTGGCCACGTCGAACGAGCTGGCGCGGCGGACGCAGACGCCCATCACCTTCGATCGCCTGCAACGCTATCTCGCGTCGAGCGATGTCGTCCTGCCGGAACAGGCCGTGGACGTGTCGCGGGAACGGTTCGACGTCTACCTGCCGCGCACGCCGCCGCCCGGGGGACGCTACGCGCTGCTGGTCTGGATCTCGCCCCACGGGCGCCATCCGGCGCCGCATGCGTGGCGCGAGGCACTCGACCGCCACGGCATGATCCTGGTGTCCGCGCGCCGCGGCGGCAACAACCAGGGCACGCTGGAACGGCGGCTGCCGCTGGCGCTGCACGCGGCGCACAACCTCATGCGGTTGCACGACATCGATCCCTCGCGGGTGTACGCAGGTGGCTTCTCCGGCGGTGCGCGCGCGGCGTTGCGCCTTGCCGTCGGCTTCCCGGACGTGTTCCGCGGGGCCATGCTCGCCGCCGGCAGCGACCCGCTCGGTGGCGCGGCGATGTCGCCGCCGCCGGCCGACCTGATGGCGCTCCTGCAGGAACGTGGCCGGCTGGTCTGGGTGACCGGCACACGCGACCTCGCCAACCGGCGCATGGCAGGCATCAGCCGCGCATCGATGGCCGCGCACTGCATCGAAGGCCTCCATGGCGTTTCGATGTCGCATGCCGAGCACGCGCCGCCCGACCGGCGCCATTTCGCGAAGGCGCTGGATCACCTGGACCCGCTGGATGCAATCGTCGCAGCGGCTCCCGCGGCGCGCTTGGCCAGTTGCCGTTCGCAACTACAGGGTGCGGTCGACGCTGCACTCGCCGAAGTCGAAGCGCTGGCCGGACGTGGCGACATCGACGCGGCCGGCGATCGACTGGCAGCACTCGACCTGCGCTGGGGTGGCCTCGCCGCGCCACGCAGCGTGGAGCTAGCGCGGCGCCTCGCGGAACTGCGGGGCGGCCAGGCAGGAACTCCGCGCGATGCCCGCTGAAATGCCCACCACCGGCGTGCGCCTCGACGTGTGGCTCTGGGCCGCCCGTTTCCACAAGACACGCAGCCTCGCCCGGCAGGCGGTCGAGACCGGCAAGATCGACGTCGGCGGCCAGCGCGCCAAGCCGGCACGCCAGGTGCGGATCGGCGACACGCTGCGCATCGACAAGGCCGGAGAAGTGTTCGAGGTGGAGGTGCGCGGCCTCAGCGACAGCAGGGGGCCGGCGACGGTCGCGCGCACGCTGTACGAAGAGTCCGAAGCCTCGCGCAAGGCGCGCGAAGCGTTGCGCGCGACCCGCGCCGCCGAGCGCGCGGGCTATCGCGCGCCGGACGGGAAACCGGACAAGCGGGCGAGGCGGCTGATCCGTGCCCTCGGCGACATCGACGCGCTGTAGCGCGCCTTCCCTCAGCCCAGGGACTTCAGCCGGTACAGCGCCTCGAGGGCCTGCTTCGGCGTCAGCTCGTCCGGGTCGAGCGCCGCCAGCGCCTCGATCGCCGCATGGTTCGGCGCGAACAGGCCGATCTGCTTCGGTGCGTCCAGTTCGGCCGCATCCATCGTGCCCCTCGGCGCATCGCGACCCTGTTGTTCCAGTTCCGCCAGCCGCGCCCGTGCACGCCGCACCACCTGCTTCGGCAGGCCGGCGAGCGCGGCGACCTGCAGGCCGAAGCTGCGGTCGGCGGGCCCGTCCTTGACCGCATGCATGAACACCAGTGACTCGCTGCCGTCCTGGCCGCGGTGTTCGACGGCATCCAGGTGCACGTTGGCGATGCCGCTGCCGGGTTCGGCCAGCGTGGTCAGTTCGAAGTAGTGCGTGGCGAACAGCGTGTAGCTGCGGTTGACCGACGCGAGGTGCCGCGCGCACGCATCGGCCAGCGCCAGGCCGTCGTAGGTCGAGGTGCCGCGGCCGATCTCGTCCATCAGCACCAGCGACGCATCCGTCGCGTGGTGGAGGATGTAGCTGGTCTCGGCCATCTCGACCATGAAGGTCGACTGCCCGCGCGCCAGGTCGTCGCCGGCGCCGATGCGGGTCAGGATGCGGTCGATCGGCCCGATGGTCGCGCTGGCCGCCGGCACGAAGCTGCCGATGTACGCCAGCAGCACGATCAACGCGTTCTGCCGCATGTAGGTCGACTTGCCGCCCATGTTCGGGCCGGTGATCACCAGCATCCGCCGGCCGACGTGGTCCGGTGCGCAATCCAGCACGAGGTCGTTCGGCGCGAACGGTTCCGCGCGGACCGCCTCGACCACCGGATGTCGCCCGCGCTCGATGCGCAATCCGGGATGCGGCGACAGCTCCGGCCGCGACCAGTCCAGCGCCTGCGCCCGTTCCGCGAAGCAGGCGAGCACGTCCAGCTCGGCGAGCGCGGCCGCGCACGTGCGCAACGGCGCCAGCTGCCCGCCCAGCGTGTCCAGCAGCTCCTCGTACAACTGCTTCTCGCGCGCCAGCGAACGGTCGCGGGCCGACAGCACCTTGTCCTCGAAGGCCTTCAGTTCCTCGGTGATGTAGCGCTCGGCGCCGGTCAGCGTCTGCCGCCGCGTGTAGTGCGCCGGGGCCTTCGCGGCCTGCGCCTTGCCGATCTCGATGAAGTACCCGTGGACGCGGTTGTAGCCGACCTTCAGCGATGCCACGCCGGTCGCCTCGCGCTCGCGCGCCTCCAGTTCGACCAGGAACCGGTCCGCGTCCGTCGACAGCGTGCGCAGCTCGTCGAGCTCTGCATCGAAGCCTTCGGCGAACACGCCGCCATCGCGCGCCAGCACTGGCGGCTGCGCCACGATCGCGCGCGCCAGCAGTTCCGCCAGCGCATCGTGTTCGCCGAGCGAGCCGGCCAGCGCCTGCAGCCGGGGCGAATCGACCGGCGCCAGCATCGTCCGCACGTCCGGCAGCAGCGCCAGCCCGTCGCGCAGCGTCGAGAGGTCCCGCGGGCGCGCACTGCGCAGCGCCACGCGCGACAGGATCCGCTCCAGGTCGCCGAGCGCCCGGAAGCGTTCGCGCAGGTCCGCTTCGGTCCCGCTGCGCGCCAGCATGTCGACCGCGTGGTGCCGCTCGCCCAGCACGCGCCGGTCGCGCAAGGGCCGGTGCAGCCAGCGCCGCAGCAGGCGCCCGCCCATCGGGGTGATCGTCGAATCGAGCACGCCCAGCAGGGTGTTGCGCACGTCGCCGTCGACCCGCGAGTCGAGCTCGAGGTGCCGGCGCGTCGCGGCGTTCATCGCGATCGCGCCGTCCGCCGCCTCCACCGCGATGCCGGTGAGGTGGGGCAGCCGTTGCTTCTGCGTCTCCTCGACATACCCGAGCAGCGCGCCCGCCGCGGCCGTCGCCAGCGGCAGGTCGGCCAGCCCGAAGCCGGTGAGGTCGTGCACGCCGAAGAACTGCTGCAGTTGCCGCCGCCCGCTGTCCGGATCGAACAGCCAGGGCGGTCGCCGGCGCAGGCCCGTGCGTGACCGCAGGCAGGCCGGGGCGCCGTCCTCGTCCGCGGACAGGACTTCGGCCGGTTCCAGTCGGGCCAGTTCCGCTTCCAGTGCATCCTCGGTCAAGACCTCGTTCGCCAGGAAGCGGCCCGCCGACAGGTCGACCCAGGCCAGCCCGAAGCCCTGCCGCCCGCGCGCCACCGCCAGCAACAGCGTGTCGCGGCGCTCCTCCAGCAATGCTTCGTCGGTGACGGTCCCCGGCGTCACGATGCGCACGACCCTGCGTTCCACCAGGCCCTTGCTGGCCGCGGGATCCCCGATCTGCTCGCAGATGGCCACCGATTCGCCCAGGGCCACCAGGCGCGCCAGGTACCCCTCGTACGCGTGGACCGGGACGCCCGCCATCGGGATCGGCTGTCCGGCCGAGCTCCCGCGCTGGGTCAGTGTGATGTCGAGCAGGCGGGCGGCCTTGCGCGCGTCGTCGTAGAACAGTTCGTAGAAGTCGCCCATCCGGAAGAACAGCAGGATGTCCGGGTGCTCCGCCTTGGCGGCGAAGAACTGCTTCATGAGCGGGGTGTGGGCGGGGGTCGGGTCTGCGCTCATCCAGCGACCAGTGTAGGGGACGGGGTCCGGCGGGCTCCACGGCCGGGGTTTCGCGCGGTCGCATGTGGCTCCGCAACAATGAACGCGACGGCCGTCTCGTTTTCGCCACGCCCCGGGCGAGCGTTCCGGACGCATCCGGTTTCCGGGTCGTCGCGTTTTTTCCCGGCGAAGAACGTCGGTGCCGGGACGCGGGAGTCGCTGCGTGAATCGTTAAGGATGAACCGCTTGTGACTGGCGGATTTTTCTGCCTAACGTCGGAACGGACCGGGGCGTCCCGGCCACGTGGTACCGATTGCAGGGCAACGATTGCCGTGCAAACCGACTTTTCCCATTTGCCAAGGGGTTGAATCCCGATGTCGAAGTCGAACAAGTTGCATCAGCGCGCACTGGCCGCTGCCGTTGCCGTCGCGCTCACCGCGGGTGTCTCGGGTTCCGTCGCCGCCGCCGGCCGCGTGGACACCACGGGCCTGCGATCGGCCGACCAGGCCAGCTTTGACCAGTTCATCGTCAAGTACCGCGACGGCACCGACGCCGCCGCGCAGCAGAAGAACCTGGCGGGGGCCGCCAACGCCGCCGGCAAGGCCGTCGGGCTGGACCGCCTGCGCACCCTGTCCGTCGGGGGCACCGTCGTTCGGGCGAACCGGCCGCTGGACCGCGTGGAAGCGGAGAGCGTGATGCGCCAGATCGCCGCCGACCCGGACGTCGTGTACGTCGAGGTCGACCGGATCATGAAGCCGCTGATGACGCCCAACGACACCCATTACGGCACGTACCTGTGGGGCATGCAGTCGGGCGCGGGCGGCATCAGGGCCGACCAGGCCTGGAACACCACCAGCGGTTCGGGCGTGGTCGTCGCGGTGCTCGACACCGGCTACGCGGACCACACCGACCTCGGCGCGAACCTGCTGCAGGGCTACGACTTCATCAGCAACAGCCGCGTCGCCGGCGACGGCAACGGACGCGACGCCGATGCGCACGACCCGGGCG
>CAMPJU010000068.1 GCA_946886995.1 uncultured Lysobacteraceae bacterium | reverse complement strand
GCGCCCATGTCCAGCGACAGCAGCCGCTTGCCCTTCAGGCCTTCCGGCACCTCGTCGTTGATGATCCGCTGCGCCAGCCCTTCCACGATCGCGGTCTTGCCCACGCCCGGCTCGCCGATGAGCACCGGGTTGTTCTTGGTGCGGCGCTGCAGGACCTGGATCGTGCGCCGGATCTCCTCGTCGCGGCCGATCACCGGGTCGAGCTTCCCCGACTCGGCGCGCGCGGTCATGTCGATCGTGTACTTCTCCAGTGCCTGGCGCTGCTCCTCCGCGTTTTCGTCCTGCACGGATTCACCACCTCGCATCTGCGCGACCGCCGCTTCCAGGCGTTGCCGATCCGCGCCGGCGGCCTTCAATGCGCGCCCCGCATCGCCGCCGTCCTCCAGCAGCGCCAGCAGGAACAGTTCGCTGGCGATGAACGCATCGCCGCGTTGCTGCGCCAGCTTGTCGGTGACGTTGAGCAGCCGCGAGAGGTCGTTGCCGACGCCGATGCTGCCGGCCTGGCCGGACACCCTGGGCAACCGGTCCAGCGCCTCGGCCAGGCGCTCGCGCAGCACCGGTACGTTGACGCCGGCCTGCGCCAGCAACGGCCGCGTGCCACCGCCGGACTGGTCCAGCAGCGCGACCAGCAGGTGCACGGGTTCGATGAGGTTGTGGTCGCGGCCGACGGCGAGCGACTGGGCGTCGCCCAGGGCCTGCTGGAAGCGCGACGTGAGCTTGTCCATGCGCATGGGGATTCTCCGATCATGGGCCGGCCGCGCCGGCAATACCCTGCACTTGTGGTCGTGAAGCGCCGATGCAAGTGCCGATGCGGGCCTTCGGCGCGCATTGCGTGAACCCGGCGGCCACATGCCATCGGCCAGAATGCCCTGATGCCAACGGATCAATCGCAACGGACACGGCCCCCCGCGCCGGCCGACGACTGGGCGCTGTTCCTCGACGTCGACGGCTGCCTGCTGGACTTCGCCGACCGCCCGGACGCCGTCGCTGTCCCGGATTCGCTGCGGGCGTCGCTCGAGGCCCTGGACAGGCGCCTGGACGGTGCGCTCGCACTGGTCAGCGGACGCTCCCTGGCCACCCTCGACGCCCTCTTCGCGCCCTTGCGCCTGCCGGCCGCGGGCCTGCACGGGCTCGAGCGGCGCACGGTCGACGGACAGGTGGCCGCGTCGCCCACCCCCGCGCCGCTGCTGGAGAAAGTGCGCAACGATGCGCGCCGGATCGCGTCGGAATACCCGGGCGCGCTGGTCGAGGACAAGGGTCCTGCGTTGGCGCTGCACTGGCGCCAGGCGCCGGACGCCGCCGAGGCGCTGGGCCGGTTCGCGCAAACGGTGCTGCCCTGGCTCAAGGGCTACCGGCTGCAGCCGGGCGACCACGTGGTCGAACTGCGCCCCGCCGCTGCCGACAAGGGCGATGCGATCGCGGCCTTCATGCAGGAAGCGCCCTTCGCCGGTCGACGCGCCGTGTTCGCGGGCGACGACCTGACGGACGAGCATGGATTCGCGGTCGTCGACGGGCTGGGTGGGCTGAGCGTGTTGGTGGGCGGTCGCAAGGGCAGCAGCGCACGCCATGGATTGCGCGATCCGGCCGACCTGCGTGCATGGCTCGACGAGGGGGCACAGGGATGAGCGATCCGGCCGGCACCCCCGCCCGCCAGGCCAACCTCGACCTCGGGCTCATCGGCAACGGCAGCTTCGGCGTGCTGGTCGACGACCGCGCCCGCATCGTCTGGGGCTGCGTGCCCGCCTTCGACGGCGAGCCGGCCTTCTGCGCCCTGCTCTCGCCGGTGCTCGACGGCGGCGACTGGGCGGTCGAGATCGAGGACTTCAGCCACGCGGAGCAACGGTACGTTCCCAACACCGCGGTGCTCCGCACCCTGCTGCACGACGTGCACGGCGGCGTGGTGGAGATCACCGACTGCGCGCCGCGCTGGCGGCAGCACGGCCGCTTCTACCGGCCGGTGATGATCGTGCGCCGCCTGCGGCCGGTGGCGGGCAGCCCGCGCATCCGGATGCGGCTGCGGCCGTTGGCGGACTGGGGCGGGCGCCGGCCCGAGCGCACGTGGGGCAGCAACCACGTGCGATACCTCGTCCCGTCGATGACCCTGCGCCTGACCACGGACGCGCCGCTGCGCCTGGTGCGCGACGAGCTGCCGTTCGTGCTCGAGCGCGAACTGCATTGCGTGCTCGGCCCCGACGAAACCCTGGTGCAGCCGGTGGACCGCTTCGTCCGCGACGCCGAACAGCAGACCATCGAGTACTGGCAGGAGTGGGTGCGCTTCCTGTCGATCCCGCTGGAATGGCAGGACGCGGTGATCCGCAGCGCGATCACGCTGAAGCTGTGCCAGTTCGAGGACACCGGCGGGATAGTGGCCGCGCTCACCACGTCGATTCCGGAAGCCCCCGACACGCCGCGCAACTGGGACTACCGCTACTGCTGGCTGCGCGACGCCGCGTTCGTGGTGCGCGCGCTCAACCGGCTGGGTGCCACCCGCAGCATGGAGGAGTACCTGCGCTACATCTTCAACCTGGCCACCGGCGAGGACGAGGCGCTGCAGCCGGTGTACGGGATCGGCTTCGAATCCGAGCTGCACGAGCGCGAGGTGCCGACGCTGCGCGGCTACCGCGGCATGGGGCCCGTGCGCTGCGGCAACCTGGCCTGGGTCCAGACCCAGCACGACGTGTACGGCAGCGTGGTCCTGGCGTCCTCGCAACTGTTCTACGACCGGCGGCTGTCGCGCCCCGGCGATCGCGACATGTTCAGGCGCCTGGAACCACTGGGCGAACGCGCGTTCGCGTTGCACGACCAGCCCGATGCCGGCCTGTGGGAGTTCCGCGGGCGCGCGCACGTACACACCTATTCGGCGGTGATGTGCTGGGCGGCCTGTGACCGGCTGGCGCGGATCGCCGGGCGACTGGGCCTGGACGGGCGCTCCGCGTACTGGCGCGGGCGGGCCGACACGATCCATGCGCGCGTGCTCGACGAAGCCTGGAACGCGGAACGCGGACACTTCGCCGATGCGTTCGGTGGGGAACGTCTCGATGCGTCGCTGCTGCTGCTTGCCGACGTGGGCTTCCTGCCCGCGACCGATCCGCGCTTCGTCGCGACGGTGGAAGCGATCGGCCGCGACCTGCGGCGCGACGACGCACTGTTCCGCTACATCGCCCCGGACGACTTCGGCCACCCGGAAACGAGCTTCACGATCTGCACGTTCTGGTACATCGACGCACTGGCCGCGATCGGGCGGGTGGACGAGGCGCGCGGGATGTTCGAGCGCCTGCTGCGGCAACGCAACCACCTCGGGCTGCTGTCGGAGGACCTTGCCTTCGACGACGGCCAGGCCTGGGGCAACTTCCCGCAGACCTACTCGCACGTCGGACTGATCATCGCGGCGATGCGCCTGAGCCGTCCCTGGCAGGACGCGACATGAGCCGCCTGGTCGTGGTGTCCAACCGCGTGACGCTCCCGGGCGTGTCCCGGGCGGGCGGGCTCGCCGTGGCGCTGCGCGGCGCGCTGGCCGAGGAGGGCGGCCTGTGGTTCGGCTGGAGCGGCAAGAAAGTGCGACACGCCGACGGCGAGCTGCACCGCCAGCGCGACGGCAACATCGAGTACGCAACGCTGGACCTGTCCCGCGAGGACTACGCCGCGTACTACAACGGGTTCGCGAACCGGACGCTGTGGCCGCTGCTGCACTTCCGGATGGACATGGTCGACTACAGCCGCGAGACCTATGCGGGCTACCGACGGGTCAACGCGCTGTTCGCCGAGAAGCTGGCGCCGCTGATCCGGCCGGACGACATCGTGTGGATCCACGACTACCACCTGATCCCGCTCGCCCAGCAGTTGCGCGAGCGCGGCATCGGCAACCGGATCGGCTTCTTCCTGCACGTGCCGATGCCCTCCTCGGACCTGCTGGGCGCGCTGCCGGAGCACGGCGAGCTCTTCGACGCGCTGTCGTCCTATGACCTGGTCGGCTTCCAGACCGTCCGCGACCTGGAGCGCTTCCAGGATTACGTGCGCCTGTTCGGCGGCGGGCGGATCCTGACGCCGGGCCGGATGGAGACCTCACAGGGACGGCGTTTCCGCGGCGGCGCCTTCCCCATCAGCATCGACACAGGCCTGATCGCCCGCCAGGCGTCTGAGGCCGTGGAAAAGCCTGCCGTGCAGCGGCTGCGCAGCAGCCTGTCCGGGAGGGCCATGGCGATCGGCGTCGATCGCCTGGACTACTCGAAGGGATTGCCGGACCGCTTCCGCGCGTTCGAACGGTTGCTGCAGCGGTACCCCGACCGGCACGGCGAGATCACGTTCCTGCAGATCGCACCGGCCTCGCGCAGCGACGTGCCGGAATACCAGGAGCTGCGGCGCGAACTGGAAGGCCTGGCCGGGCACATCAACGGCCGGCACGCCGCGCCCGACTGGACGCCGGTGCGCTACGTCAACCGGAACTTCCCGCACGACGTCCTCACCGGCTTCTATCGCAGTGCCGAGATCGGGCTGGTGACGCCGCTGCGCGACGGCATGAACCTGGTCGCCAAGGAATTCGTGGCCGCGCAGGATCCGCAGGACCCCGGCGTGCTCGTCCTGTCGCGGTTCGCGGGCGCGGCGGGCGAACTCGGGGAAGCCCTGGCCGTGAACCCGTATGACCTGGACGGGGTCGCCGACGCCATCGCCACCGCCGATGCGATGCCGGTCGGCGAACGCCGCGATCGCTGGCGCGCGATGATGGACACGCTGGAGAAGTACGACATCACCGCGTGGCGGCGCGACTTCCTGTCGGCACTCGCCCGCGCCTAGCCTTCCGTCCGCCAGGCGAGCGTGGCCATGCGGCCGGTGCGCTGGTCGCGCCGGTGCGAAAAGAACCGCCCCGGGTCGCCGATCGTCGACAAGCCGCCGCCGTGGATCGCATCCGCCTGCAGTCCGGCATGCTGCAACCTCAGTCGTGCGAGTGCGTACAGGTCGACGCGCCAGTGGCCTGGCCGCGTCGCGGCGAACGCATCCTCCGCGCCTGCGTCGAGGCCAACGAATGCCTCGCGCACGTCCGCGCCGACCTCGTAGTCCGCGGGCCCCGCCGCCGGGCCCAGCCATGCGCGCAGGGCCCCGGGTGGCGCACGCATCGCGCCGACCGTCGCCTCGAGCACCCCGCCCGCCAGCCCGCGCCAGCCGGCGTGCGCCACGGCGACCTCGCTGCCGGCGTCGTCGGCGAACACCACGGGCAGGCAGTCCGCGGTCAGGATCGCCAGGACCACGCCCGGGACGTCGGTCACCGCCGCGTCCGCCTCCGGTTCGCCGTCCGCCGGCCCGCCCGCTCCGGCCCGGTGCACCGCGATCCCGTGCACCTGGCGCAACCACACCGGTGGCGAGGGCAACCCGAACCGCTCCACCAGTTCGCGCCGGTTGGCATCCACGGTCCCGGCATCGTCGCCACAGCGGGCGCCGAGGTTGAACGCATCGAAGGGCGCGTGCGAAGACCCCGCGCCCGACCGCAGGGTGGTGAACGCGACCACGCCTGGCGGCGCCGGCCAGTCCGCGGGCAGGATGGCACCGGTCACCGGCGTTCCGTCGCCTCGCGCGAGTCGTCGCGCAGCGCGCCCAGCAGTGCCTGCAGGTCGTCGGGTACGCCGGCATCGCAGCGCACGGTCTCGCCGCTGGCCGGGTGGACGAACTCCAGCGACTCGGCATGCAGCG
Organism: uncultured Lysobacteraceae bacterium; assembly: GCA_946886995.1. The sequence continues at coordinate 1,123 of CAMPJU010000068.1, read as the reverse complement.
CCTGGCGCCGGAAGCCGCGCAGTGCCGCGACCAGCCCCTCGGTGGCGCCCTTCGGCAGCCGCAACGGCCCGCCATACAGCGGGTCGCCGACGATGGGGTGCTTCAGGTGCGCCATGTGCACGCGGATCTGGTGCGTGCGTCCCGTTTCCAGCCGGCACTCGAGTGCCGTGTGCGCCCGGAAGCGTTCGCGCAGGCGGAAATGGGTGACCGCGTCGCGGCCGTCCTCGCGCACCGCCATCCGGATGCGGTCGCGCGGGTGGCGGTCGATCGCGGCATCCGCGGTCCCGCCGGAGACCAGCGCGCCGACCACGACCGCCAGGTACTGCCGGTGCACCTCGCGAGCCGAAAGCTGCGCGACCAGCGCGTTGTGCGCCTGCAGGGTGCGCGCGACCATCATCACCCCGGACGTGTCCTTGTCGAGGCGATGGACGATGCCCGCCCGCGGCAGGGCGGCCAGCGCGGGATCGTGGTGCAGCAACGCGTTGACCAGCGTCCCGCCGGGATTGCCCGCACCTGGGTGGACCACCAGCCCCGCCGGCTTGTCGAGGACGATGACCTCCGCGTCCTCGTGGAGGATCCGCAGCGGGATGTCCTCGGCCTCGGCATGGACCTGGGTCTCCACGGTCGCCGTGAGGTCGACGGTTTCACCGCCGCGGACGGCGTCGCGGGGACGGGCGCGCTGGCCGTCCAGCAGGACGTCGCCCGACTTGATCCACGCCGCCAGCCGGGAGCGTGAATAGTCGGGAAACAGCTCGGCGAGGACGGCGTCGAAACGTCGACCCGCAGCGGATTCGGGGACACGGGTGCGGGAATGCATGCTGCTATTATCCCCGGCTCTCGCCCCCGGCGCCCCCACGTCCCGAGCCCATGACCTTTCGCCCCGCCTTCCTGCGCCTGTCCGGCCTGCTGCTGGTGACCCTCCTCGCGGTCCCCGGCTGCGCCAGCGTCAAGAACCTGTTCGGCGGCGAAGAGGAGTCCCTGGAGAACGTGCCGGTCGAGGAGCTGTACGCGCGCGGCCGCGCCTCCCTGTCGGGCGGCAACTGGGACCGGGCCGAGAAGCACTTCAACCGGCTGGTGGCGCAGTACCCGTACGGGCCGTACACCGAGCAGGCGCTGATCGAGA
>CAMPJU010000067.1 GCA_946886995.1 uncultured Lysobacteraceae bacterium | reverse complement strand
TTGTAGCCGACGAGGATCTTCATCGTGCGGGGGATTCCTTCGGGATGCCGATAAACTGGGGAATTCTATCGCCCGGCCCCCGGCATGTCGCCCCGCAGCGCGGGCGCGTCGCGTCGCGGTGCGGCCGGGCCGGCGCGGAAATCCTTCATGTTGCTGGGGCTGGACTGGCAGGGCTGGGCGACGATCGGGGTGGTGCTGGCCACGCTCGGCCTGCTGCTGTGGGAGCGCTTCACGCCGGACAAGGTGCTGGTCGGCGCCGTGGCGGTGCTGGTGGGCAGCGGCATCCTGGCGCCACGCGAGGCCCTGGCGGGCTTCTGGAACCCCGGCGTGCTGACGGTGGCCGTGCTCTTCGTGCTGGTCGCGGCGCTCAAGACCACCGGGGCGATCCGCTGGATCGGCGACTGGGTGCTGGGCAGGCCACGCGGCGAGTACGCGGCGCAGTCGAGGATGGTCGCCATCTGCGCGCCGCTGTCGGCGTTCATCAACAACACCCCGATCGTGGCGATGCTGACCTCGGCGGTGGAGCACTGGACCCGGGGGACCCGCATTCCGCCGTCCAAGCTGCTGCTGCCGATGAACTACGCCACGATCCTCGGCGGCATGTGCACCCTGGTCGGCACCAGCACCAACCTGATCGTCGCCGGCCTGGTGATCCAGCAGGCCGGGCTCGCGCCCCTGGACATGTTCGATCCACTCGCCGTGGGCGGGACCGCGGCGATCGCCGGGTGCGCCTACCTGCTCACCGTGGGGCGATGGCTGCTTCCGGTGCGACGATCCGCGCTGGAGCAGGCCACTGACACACGCGAGTACGCGGTGGAAATGGAGATCGTCGCCGGCGGCCCGGTCGAAGGGCGCACGATCGGCGAGGCGCGCCTGCGCCAGCTCTCCGGATCGTTCCTGGTCGAGCTGATCCGCGACGGTCGCGTTTACGCGGCGGTGGCGCCCGATATGCAACTGCAGGCCGGCGACCGGCTGGTGTTCGTCGGCATCACCGATGCAGTGCGTGAACTGCGCCGCGTGCCGGGCCTGCGCCCCGCGACCGACCAGTTGTTCAAGCTCGATGGCGACGGGCGCCGGACGCTGGTGGAACTGGTCGTGTCACATTCCTCGCCAGCCGTCGGACACACGCTGGTCGAGTCGAAGTTCCGCAGCCGCTACAACGCGGCGGTCATCGCGATTTCGCGCCACGGGCGGCGCTTGCACCTGAAGCCCGGCGACGTCGTCCTGCACGCAGGCGACACCCTGCTGGTGGAGACCGACGAAGGCTTCATGCGCCGCCACGGCGGCGCCCCGGACTTCATGATGGTCAACCGGGTGGACGGCATCGCCGAGGTCGACCGTCCCCGGGCATTGCTGTCGCTTGGCCTGATCGGCGCGATGATCATGTCCAACACGACGCTGGGCGTGGACATCCTCTGGTCCGCGGTGGCCGCGGCGGGGCTCGCGGTGGCGTTCGGCTGCGTCGGCGTCGCCGAATTGCGGCGCAGCGTCGACCTGCGGTTGATCGTCGTCATCGCGTCGTCGTTCGCGCTCGGCGCGGCGCTGGAGCGCAGCGGCGTCGCGGCGGCGGCGGCGGGGCTGCTCACCGGGTGGTCGGGCGCGGATCCGTTCACGACCCTCGTGCTGGTCTACGTCACCGCCGTCGTCTTCACCGAACTGCTGACCAACAACGCCGCCGCGGTGCTGGTGTTCCCGATCGCGCTGGCCGCCGCCGCGCACCTCGGCGTGGACCCGATGCCGTTCGTCATGGCGGTGATGATGGGGGCATCCGCGGGCTTCATGACGCCGATCGGCTACCAGACCAACCTGATGATCTATGCGCCAGGGGGCTACCGCTTCACCGATTACGTCCGGGTCGGCGCGCCGCTGTCGCTCGTGGTCGGCGTGGCCGTGCTCTGGGCGATCCCCGTTTTCTGGCCGTTCCAGGCATAAAATCATGTTCCAGGCACGCAGACACAGGAATTCCAAGGAAATGCCCGACCCGCAGGCGTTGTCCCACCTCGACCGGCTGGAGGCCGAGAGCATCCATATCCTGCGCGAGGTCGCATCGGAGTTCCGCAACCCGGTGATGATGTACTCGGTGGGCAAGGACAGCTCGGTGCTGCTGCACCTGCTGGTGAAGGCGTTTCATCCCGCGCGTCCGCCAATCCCGCTGTTGCACGTGGACACGGGCTGGAAGTTCCGGGAGATGATCGCGTTCCGCGACCGCCGCGCGCAGGAGACCGGCGTCGAACTGCGCACCTGGAGCAATCCCGAGGGCCTGGCCCAGGGCATCGGCCCGGTGTCGCACGGCGCGACGGTGCATACCGACGTGATGAAGACCCAGGCGCTGAAGCAGGCGCTGGACAAGTGGCAGTTCGACGCGGCCATCGGCGGCGCCCGGCGCGACGAGGAGAAGTCCCGCGCGAAGGAGCGGATCTTCTCGTTCCGCAACGCGCAGCATCGCTGGGATCCCAAGAACCAGCGCCCGGAACTCTGGAGCCTGTACAACACCCGCATCCACAAGGGCGAGTCGGTGCGCGTGTTCCCGATCTCGAACTGGACCGAGCTGGACGTCTGGCTCTACATCTATCGCGAGAAGATCCCGGTGCCGTCGCTGTACTTCGCCGCCGAGCGGCCGGTGGTCGAGCGCGACGGCGCGCTGATCATGGTCGACGACGAGCGCCTGCCGCTGCGCGACGGCGAGTCGCCGATGACGAAGACGGTGCGCTTCCGCACGCTCGGCTGCTATCCGCTCACGGGCGCCATCGAGTCGGAGGCCGACACGCTGGAGAAGATCATCGCGGAGATGCTGGTGTCGACCACGTCCGAACGCCAGGGCCGGGTGATCGACCACGATCCGTCCGCGTCGATGGAGAAGAAGAAGCAGGAGGGCTACTTCTGATGAACGCACCGACCCTCGATGCAGGCGCCGAAGTCGCCGCCTACCTGCAGCAGCACGAGACCAAGAGCCTGCTGCGCTTCATCACCTGCGGCAGCGTGGACGACGGCAAGAGCACGCTGATCGGCCGGCTGCTGCACGACACCAAGCTGCTGCTGGACGACCAGGTCACCGCGCTGGAATCCGACAGCCTGCGACACGGCACCCAGAACGGCGAGATCGACTTCGCACTGCTGGTGGACGGCCTGGCCGCCGAACGCGAGCAGGGCATCACCATCGACGTGGCGTACCGCTTCTTCGGCACCGAAAAGCGCAAGTTCATCGTCGCCGACTGCCCCGGGCACGAGCAGTACACGCGCAACATGGCCACCGGCGCGTCCACCGCGGACCTCGCGATCGTGCTGGTGGACGCCCGCAAGGGCCTGCTGACCCAGACCCGCCGCCACAGCTACATCGTGTCCCTGCTGGGCATCCGGCACGTGCTGCTGGCGGTCAACAAGATGGACCTCGTCGATTACGACCAGGGCGTCTTCGACGGGATCGTCGCCGGCTACCGCGAGCTCGCCGGGCAGCTGGGCATCCCGAACGTCACCGCCATCCCGCTGTCGGCGCTGCGCGGCGACAACATGCTCGAGCGTTCGGAGAACACGCCGTGGTACGAGGGCGTGTCGCTGCTCGAGCACCTGGAGACGGTGCAGGTGGAACGCGACCGTGGCGCCACCGGCTTCCGCATGCCGGTGCAGTGGGTGTGCCGGCCCAACCAGGAGTTCCGCGGCTTCGCCGGAATGGTCGTCGCGGGCGAGGTGGCGCCGGGCACGGACATCGTGGTGCTGCCGTCCGGCCAGCGCTCGAAGGTGGCGCGCGTGGTCACCGCCGATGGCGACCTGGACCGCGCCGCGGCGGGGCGCGCCGTCACCCTGACCCTGGCCGACGAGATCGACGCGAGTCGCGGCGACGTCATCGCCGCGGCCGGCGACCCGTGCGAGGTCGCCGACCAGTTCGCCGCGCACCTGCTGTGGCTCGACGGCCAGCCGCTGCTGCCGGGGCGTCCGTACTGGCTGAAGGTGGGCGCGCGCACGGTCGGCGCGCAGGTCACGGAGATCAAGCACAAGGTCGACGTCAACACGCAGGACCGGCTGGCGGCCAAGCACCTGGAACTGAACGAGGTCGCGTACTGCAACCTCTACCTGGACCAGCCGGTCGCCTTCGAGTCGTACGCGGACAACCGCGACCTGGGCGCGTTCATCCTGGTCGACCGCCAGACCAACGCGACGGTGGCCGCCGGCACGCTCGACTTCGCGCTGCGCCGCGCGGGCAACATCCACTGGCAGCACATCGATGTCGACCGCGCCGCGCGCGCCGGTCTGAAGCACCAGCAGCCCCGCTGCCTGTGGTTCACCGGCCTCTCCGGCTCCGGCAAGTCGACGATCGCCAACCTGGTGGAGAAGCGGCTGCACGCGCTGGGCCGCCACACCTACATCCTGGACGGCGACAACGTGCGCCACGGGCTCAACAAGGACCTGGGCTTCACCGACGAGGACCGCGTGGAGAACATCCGCCGGGTGGCGGAGGTGTCGCGGCTGATGGTCGACGCCGGCCTGATCGTGCTGGTCAGCTTCATCTCGCCGTTCCGCGCGGAGCGGCGGATGGCGCGCGAGATGTTCGCGCCGGGCGAGTTCCTGGAGGTCTTCGTCGACACGCCGCTTGCGGTGGCCGAGTCGCGCGACGTCAAGGGACTCTACGCCAAGGCGCGCGCGGGCGAGATCCGGAATTTCACCGGCATCGATTCGCCATACGAACGGCCGGAGGCGGCGGAACTGGTGCTGGACACGACCACCGCGCCGGCCGATGCACTGGCCGAGTCGATCGTGCGCCGCATCCTGGAGGGCTGAGCGCCCGCGTCAGAGGTTCTGGTAATTGGGGCCCGCGCCGCCCTCGGGCGTCACCCAGGTGATGATCTCGTACGGGTCCTTGATGTCGCAGGTCTTGCAGTGCACGCAGTTGGCGGCATTGATCTGCAGGCGCTTGCCGGCCTTCGCGTCGGCGTCCTCCACGATCTCGTAGACGCCGGCCGGGCAGAACCTGGTGCAGGGATTGGCGTATTCCTCCGCGCACCGGGTCACGCACACGTCGGTGTCGTGCACGACCAGGTGCACGGGCTGGTCCTCGTCGTGTTCGGTCGCGGCGAAGTAGACGCCGGCCAGGCGGTCGCGTGGTGCCAGGTCGCGGGGCACGTACGGCCGGTCCGGCGCGCCGTCCCCGTCCAGCTTCTCCAGCGAGCACCAGTCGGGCCGGTTGCGGAGCGTCCACGGCGAGCGGCCGGCAGTGACTGTTTCCCACGCCGCGTTCAGCATCCCGAGCCACAGGCCCTTCTTGAAACCGGGCTTGACGTTGCGGACGCGGTGCAGTTCTTCCATCGCGGGCGAGGCGCGCAGTTTCGCGTCGAACCCCTCCGGGGCAAGCGCACTGCCCGCGAGGTGCTCGGCCGCGAGCATGCCGCTGCGGATCGCCTGGTGCGTGCCCTTGATCTTGGGCACGTTGAGCAGGCCGGCGGTGTCGCCGATGAGCAGCGCGCCGGGCATCTCCACGCGTGGCAGCGATTGCCAGCCGCCGGTGGCGATCGCGCGGGCGCCCGCCGACAGGATCGTGCCGCCCTCCAGCAGCGGCTTGACCAGCGGGTGGTGCTTCCACTGCTGGAAGGCTTCCCAGGGGCGGTAGTGCGGATCGCGGTAGTCCAGGCCACTGACGTAGCCCAGTGCGATGCGCCCGCCGTCCAGGTGGTAGAGGAAACTGCCGCCGTAGGTGCTGGTGTCCGCGGGCCAGCCGAGCGTATGGACGATTTTGCCGGGCGACACCCGGTCCGCCGGCACCTGCCACAACTCCTTGATGCCGATCGAATAGCCCTGCGGGTCGCTGTCGACATCCAGCCCGAAGCGCTCGACGAGGCGCTTGGTCAGGTGGCCGCGCGCGCCCTCGGCCAGCACCGTCGCCTTCGCGCGGATGTCGATGCCCTGGGTGTAACCGGGCTTGTGGGTGCCGTCCTTCGCGATCCCCATGTCGCCGATGCGCACGCCGGCCACGCGGCCGTCGGCGTCGTGCAGCGTCTCGGCCGCGGCGAAGCCGGGGTAGATCTCGACGCCAAGCGCTTCGGCCTGCGGCGCGAGCCACGCGCACATCGCGCCGAGGCTGACGATGAAGTTGCCATGGTTGCGCATGCCGGGTGGCACCGGCAGGCGGCGCTGGCTGTCCTTGCCCAGCAGCCAGAACTCGTCGTCCGTGGCCGGGACGCAGATGGGCGGCGGGTTGTCGCGCCAGCCGGGCAGCAGCGCGTCGAGCGGGCCCGGCTCGATCACCGCGCCGGACAGGATGTGCGCACCGATGGTCGACGACTTCTCGATGACGCAGACGGTCGTGTCGGGCGAAACCTGCTTGAGCCGGATGGCGAAGGCCAGGCCCGCAGGACCCGCCCCGACCACGACGACGTCGTACTCCATCGTGTCGCGCTCTGCCGCGCCGGCGGCTGCCTCCGTCATCGCGTGGCCTCGTGCCGGTCGCCTTCGACCAGGGTCCAGCCGATGATCTCGCCGGTCGCAGTGCCGAGCGCTTCCTCGAAGGCCGCGGCGACCCGCGCCACGTCGGTGCCGCGCGCCGGTACGGCGACGCGGAACACGCGGTTCGCGACCACCTGGTCCGAATCGTCGGCCAGCAGCTTGGCGCCGATCTCCACCACCGCGGCGGGACCGCCCACGGTGCCGGGTTCGTTGTAATCGGAGTCGAACCGCCGCACGTCCAGCAGCAGCTGGTAATCGGCATCGATGCCTTCGCCCCGACGCGCCACCCCGCCGATGCGGCCGGAATCCTCGAAGCCGTGCACGACCGCGTCCTGGACGAGGTCGAGCGTCGGCTGGGTCCACGCGGCCGACTTGTATACCTGCAGCTCGCCGGGCGACGGACGCACGGTGATGCGGGGCGAATCGACC
>CAMPJU010000066.1 GCA_946886995.1 uncultured Lysobacteraceae bacterium | reverse complement strand
TCGGGCGCCGCCACTTCCCGCTCAATTCGCCGTTCCAGAACGGGCCGGTGTCCGGCCGCGAAGTGTTCATCCCGCTGTCGCAGCTGATCGGCGGCGAGGACTACGCCGGCAAGGGCTGGCAGATGCTGGTCGAGTGCCTGTCGATCGGCCGGTCGATCACCCTGCCCTCGACGGCCAGCGGCGGCGCGAAGATGGCGGCGGTCGTCACCGGCGCGTATGCGCGGATCCGCAAGCAGTTCGGGCTGTCGATCGGGCGGTTCGAGGGCGTGCAGGAAGCCCTGGCGCGGATCGCCGGCAAGGCCTATGCGATCAGCGCGCTGGCCCAGGCGACGGCATCGGCGGTCGACCGCGGCGAGAAGCCCGCGGTGCCGTCGGCGATCGCCAAGTACCACTGCACCGACATGGGCCGCGACGTCGTCATCGACGCGATGGACGTGCACGGCGGCAAGGGCATCATCCTGGGGCCACGCAACTACCTGGGCCGCGCGTGGCAGGCGACCCCGATCTCGATCACGGTCGAGGGCGCCAACATCATGACCCGCTCGCTGATGATCTTCGGGCAGGGCGCGATCCTGTGCCATCCGTGGGTGCTCAAGGAAATGCGCGCGGCGTCGCTCGCCGACCCGGCGCAGCGCCTGGAGGAGTTCGACCGCAGCCTGTTCGGGCACATCGGGTTCGCGATCTCCAATGCCGTGCGCAGCCTGTGGTTCGGGTTGACCGGCGCGCTGTTCGGCAAGGCGCCGGGCGATGCGTACACGCGGCGCTACTACCGCAAGCTCAACCGTTATTCCGCCGTGCTGGCGTTGTGCGCCGACGTGTCGATGCTGCTGCTGGGCGGCAAGCTGAAGTTCAAGGAGTCGCTGTCGGGCCGCCTGGGCGACGTGCTCAGCCACCTGTACCTCGCCAGCGCGATGCTCAAGCGCTACGAGGACGAGGGTCGCCCGGTCATCGAGCGGCCGCTGCTGGCGTGGGCCTTCCACGACAGCGTGCACCGGATGGAACTGTCGCTCTCGGCGGCGCTGCGCAACTTCCCGATCCGGCCGGTCGGCTGGCTGCTGTGGCTGCTGGTGTTCCCGCTCGGCCGCCGCGCGCAGGCACCCAGCGACCGCCTGGGGCACAAGGCCGCCAGCCTGCTGATGGCGCCGAACCAGGCGCGCGACCGCCTGGCCCAGGGCGTGTTCACCACGCCGACCGCGAACAACCCGGCCGGCCGCATCGCCAGCTACCTGGCCGACGTGGTGCACGCCGAGCCGGTCGAACGCAAGTTCCTGAAGGCGCTCAAGCACAGCGACATCGAGGCGCTCGACTTCGAGACGCAACTCGACGAGGGCGTGCGCGAGGGCTGGATCACGGCGGAAGAACGCGCCCAGCTGGAGCACCTGCGCGAAATGACCGTGGACGCCATCGGCGTCGACGACTTCGCGGCATGGGAACTCCGTTCGGCCGGGTACTACCGGGACGCGCTCGCCGAAGCCGGGGCGCAGGAAGGCGACCGCCGCGCGGCGTGACTATCGCGCGGCGGCCGGCGCCGGCTGCATCAACGGGACGCGCCGCAGCAGCGTGAGCCGGGAAATCTCGGGCGGGATGCCGAAGCGCACCGGGAGGATGCTGGTGCCGATGCCGGGCGACACGAACACGTGCTCCCCGCCTTCCTCGACGTGGCCGCTGGCATACCGGTCGCCCAGCTTGGACGGGTCCACCACCCGGCCCAGCAGCGGCAGCGTCACCTGGCCACCATGCGTGTGGCCGGCGACCAGCAGCGTCGACCGCGTGGGCACCCGCGGGAACAGGTCCGGGTTGTGGGTCAGCGCGACCACCGGTCGACCGTCGTCCGGGATGCCGGAAAACGCGGCCGCGATGTCCGGCTTCCCCTCCCACAGGTCGCCGATGCCCGCGAGCCAGAATTCGCATCCGCGCACGCTGACCAGTTGCGACCGGTTGTCGACCATGGCCACGCCCGCGGCCGACATCGACGCGGCCACCTGCTTCCCGTCCTTCCACCAGTCATGGTTGCCGAGCACGCCGTACACCGGCTTGCGCGCGGTGAGCGGCCGCAGGTGCTGCGCGACGACGTCGGCGGAGATGTATTCGCCCATGAACACGCTGAGGATCACGTAGTCGCCGGCGAGCAGCACGACGTCCGCGTCGCCCTGCGCCACGGTCTCGACGATCAGGTCGAGCTTGCCGACGCCGTTGTGCGGGGAGCCGGTGTGGATGTCGGCAAGCACGTCGATGCGCAATCCGTCGCACTCCGGCGTCCACCCGGGCAGGCGCAGCACGTGGTCGCGCTCCACCAGCTGCGACGGCTCCCACACGAAGCCCCACACGCACAGCGACAGGAATGCGCCGGCGAGCAGCCAGGCACTCCATTGCAACCATCTTCGACGCCATTGCCAACGCATCATCCGGACAGTGGCACCGGCCGCGTCACGACGGCGCCACGGTGCCCGGTCGCGCGCCGCCCGGCGGGCCGGACTCGACACGCCGCGACAGCTGCCAGCCCAGTCCCGCAGCGGCGGCGGCCGCGCAGGCGCTGAGCGCGGCGAAGCCGGCGATGCCGACGCCGACCGTGCGCAAGGCGTTCATCCCGGTCGCGATCATCAGGTCGCCGAACCGCCAGACCGCGGTGTCGACCACGTTCTGGCCCTTGTAGCGCAGGTTGCGCGGTACGCGCGCGAACAGGCTGTGCCGCGCCGGTTCGGCGACGCCGTACGCCAGTCCGCGGCTGACGACCAGCGCGATCGCCACCGCCGGCAGCGTGCCGACGAGCGCCGCGTACGGATCGTCCGCGACCACCACCAGCATCAGCGCGCCGGCACTGACGAGCGCCCACAGCAGGATCGCCGGGCCTGCGCCGAAGCGGGGCAGCAACCACCGCGTGATCGTCAGTTGCGTCGCGGCGGTCAGCAGGTTGGTGGCCAGGTCCAGGTTGGCGGCGAAGCGCGTGCGCGCGACCGCATCGGCGAAGGTCGCGCCGGAGTAGTCGGCGACCAGCGCGTAGTTGACCGTGCCGATGCCGTCGGCAAGCAGCAGCAGGATCGCCATGCCGCGCATGAAAGGATCCCGGAACACCTGCTTCAGGCCGTCCCACATGCCGCCACCCACCGCCGATTCGTGGCCGGCTTCGTGGCGCCGCTGGCCGTGCCGGCGCGACCAGTGCCCGAGCAGCACCACGCAGGCGACGCCGATGCCGAGCAGCGCGGCCGACACCAGCAGCAGGGGCGCCACGCCGAGCGTCGTGACCAGGGTGCGGGTCAGGGCCGGCCCGGCGAGCGCGCCGGCGGTCCCGGCCACCGCGATGATCGGGAACAGCCGTCGCGCCTGCGCCGGTACCCAGATGTCGGACATGAAGATCCAGAACACCGACACCACGAACAGGTTGAACACGCTGACCCAGACGAAGAACACCGTGCCGAGCAGGCGCTGGCCGAGCAGCTCCGGTCGTGCGAACAGCGGCACGAAACCCACGAGGCAGGCAATGAACGCGAGGTACACCAGCGGTACGACCACCCGCCGCGGGAACCGCGACACCAGCCAGCCGAAGACCGGCGCGAGGGCCAGCATCGCCACCAGCGTGGCGCCGTAGAACACCGGCAGGTGCAGGGATCCCACGGCAGCGGCGAGCTGCTCGCGCACCGGCCGGATCATGTAGTAGGCGGCCAGCACGCAGAAGAAATAGACGAACGACACCGACACGGCGTACCACTCGCCCTGGTGCACCCGGGAGATGGCGGGTGCCGGCGCTCCCATGTCAGGCGGCCGCCAGCATCGGCGGCAGCGGGCAATGCAGCACGGCGCACACCGTGCGCAGCAGTTCGGCCTCGGCGACGCGCATCCGCCCGTCGTGGGCGATCGTCACCGTGGCCGCCTCCACCAGCGCCTGCTTCGCCAGCGGATCGAGCCGGTCGAGCGGCTCCCACGTCCCGTCGAGCGCCAGCGGGCCCTCGCGCGGCAGGTACGGCAGGTGGTCGCGCGGCAGGATGTGCCGCATGCCGGCCAGGTAGGCGCGCTGTGCCTCGGCGGGGTCCGGATGGCCTTCCTGCGCGACGACGCACAGCAGTGTCGCGATCTCGCTGCGCACCTGCCCGGGCTTGCGCCGCCCGAAGCGCGCGTATCGCGAAGGGTCCAGCGACTCGCGCAGCTGCACGTCCAGCAGCTTGCCCAGGCAGTACTCGAACAGCGAGACGCGGCCGTCGACGTGGACCGCGGCATGGACGGTGTCGAGGAAGGCCTCCAGTTCGGGCCGGGGGCGCAGCCGCAGCACCGGGAAGGCGAGCGAGGCGAGCGGCAGGCGCAATTGCGGGTGCAGGTGCGCGACATGTCCGCCGTGGATCTCGCGCCCCGCGTTGGCGACGGCCGAGCCCAGCCGCGCGGCGATTTCCAGGTCCTGCCGGCTGGCCAGCGCCGGGTCGTGATCGCGCAGGAGCGCGAACACCAGGGCCATCGCCATGTCGCGCCGGGTCGCCAGGGCATGGAGCGCGTCGGGGATCGCGGCGGCGATCGCATCGGCGCGCACGTAGTCGCCGGCCAGCGGATGCGCCACCTGGTCCGCCACGCCGCGCGGGTCGACCGCGAAAGCATCGTCGTCGCCGGGCAACGTCGTCGTGTCCCGCGCCGCGAACCCGAGTTGCGCGTCCTCCTCCAGGCCCTGCGGCATCTGCTGCATCCACTGGCGGGACAGCGCTTCCAGCTGGCCTGCATCGAAGCCGGGCTCGAGCGCGCGGATCCTCTCCACGAGCGGGGGATGGGTCGCGAACAGGCCGCTGAAGCCGACGCCGTCGCCGAACAGCATGTGGCTGACTTCCTCCGCATCACCCCGGTCGACCAGGCGCGCACCGCCGGGCAGGCCCCCGATCTTCTTCAGCGCACCGGCCAGGCCCGCGGTCTGCCGGGTGAACTGGACCGCAGCGGCGTCCGCCAGCGACTCGCGCGTGCGGCTGATGCCGGCCTTGATCATCCGCGCGAAGAACACGCCCACGTAGCCGATCACGATGGCCGCCAGCGCCGCGGCCAGGATCGGCAGCGACCCGCGCCCGCGCCGGCCGCCACCGCCCAGGTACAGCACCTTGCGGCCGATCAGGCCAAGCATGAGGATGCCGAACAGCAACCCCATCAGCCGGATGTTCAGGCGCATGTCGCCGTTGAGGATGTGGCTGAACTCGTGGGCGACCACGCCCTGCAGTTCGTCGCGGTTGAGCCGGTCGAGCGCGCCACGCGTCACCGCGACCGCGGCATCGGTGGGCGCGTAGCCGGCGGCGAACGCGTTGATGCCCGCTTCGTGCTCGAGTACGAACAGCGCGGGCATCGGCACCGCTGACGCGATGGCGATCTCCTCCACCACGTTGCGCAGCCGGCGCAGGGACGGGTCGCTCGTGTCCTCGGGCACGGGCACGCCGCCCAGTTGCGCGGCGACCGCATCGCCGCCCGAGCGCAGGGATGCGATCCGGTAAAGCGACCCGAGCCCGATCACCGCGAGCGTGGCCAGGCTGGCGAACGCCAGGACGCCCGGCGACGGCGGGCCTCCCCCGGGCGGTCCCCACGCGAGCCAGACCGCAGCGTCGACCGCCAGCACGATGCCGACGACGGCCAGGGCGAACAGCACCAGCAGGCGCGTCGACGTGCGACGCGCCTGCGCCTGGCGTTCGAAGAAGTTCATCGTCGCGGCGGACCGGATCGCGGCTGGCTAGAACTCGACCTTGGGCGCCGCGCGCACCGCCGCCTGCTGCTCGGCCGGGATTTCCAGCAGCGCCGCCGGCTTGAACGCGAAGTTGTTGGCGACCAGGCTGGACGGGAACACTTCGCGCCGGTTGTTGTAGGCCATCACGCTGTCGTTGTAGGCCTGCCGGGCGAACGCCACCTTGTTCTCGGTGCTCGACAGTTCCTCGGTCAGCTGCGCCATGTTCTGGCTGGCCTTCAGGTCCGGATAGGCCTCGACGGTCACCATCAGCCGGCCCAGGGCACCTTCCAGCGCGGCCTCGCTGCGGCCGAGCTCGGCCATCGCCGCGGGCTCGCCGGGCGCCGCCTTGGCGGCGGCCAGGCCGGCCTGTGCGGCGTTCCGGGCATTGGTGACGGCTTCGAGCGTGCCGCGCTCGTGGGAGAGATAGGCCTTGGCGGTCTCGACCAGGTTCGGGATCAGGTCGAAGCGGCGCTGCAGCTGCACGTCGATCTGGGCGAAGGCGTTCCGGTATGCGTTGCGGGCAGTGACGAGGCCGTTGTAGATGCCCACGCCCCAGAACACGACGACGGCGGCGAGCGCGAGCAGGATCAGCAGGGTGGTCATGGACATGGCTCCTCGGGGTCGGAATCCGTGGACGCCGTCATGGTCCGCACGGCGTTCAGTGGCCATTATGGGACCTGCACCGCCGGTTCACGCAGTCGTCCGGCCGGACGCTAGAATCGAACGGCCAGGCCACGATCAAAGAGGTAGACGATGCCGAAGCAGGACACGCCCATGCGGAACCGCTGGCGAGTCGCGCTGCTCGGCCTTTCGCTGCCACTCGCCCTGGCCTCCACCGCGCAGACCACGGACGTGCCGGAGGCGGCGGGCATCGGCATGCCGTCGCCCGAACCTGTGCTGGTGGACGTCACCACCGTCCGCCACCAGCCCGCGGCGCAACCGGCCGAGGCGCCGCCGGCCGTCGTGCAGTCGCCCGCCACCGCGGTGGACACCATGCCGCTGGCGAGCGGCTTCGACGTGCGCGAGTTCGAGGCGATGGCGCAGGCCCTGGTCGAGGGCCAGCGCGTGCCGGCCCTGTCGATGGCGATCGTGCACGACGGCCAGGTCCTCAGCATGCGGGGCTACGGCATCACCGACACCGAGGCCGCAGAGCCGGTCGGCGCGCACACGGTGTTCCGCCTTGCCTCCCTGTCGAAGGGCTTCGCCGGCACGATGGCCGGCTTGCTGGTGAGCGAGG
>CAMPJU010000065.1 GCA_946886995.1 uncultured Lysobacteraceae bacterium | reverse complement strand
CGGATCGGCTCGCCGAAGTTCACCACCACCTGGCCGTAGTTCGAGCGCAGCACCTTCGGGATCCCGGTCAGCAGCTGCCAGATCGACTCCTTCTGCTTCGGCTTGCCGGTCAGCTCGTCCAGGTAGCTGTTGCCCTCCATCAGCTTCTCGTAGCCGATGTAGACGGGCTGGAAGAGCACCGGGCGGGTGGGCTGGCGCAGGTAGCCGCGGACGGTCATCGCCAGCGTGCCGCCCTTCGGGGGCAACAGGCGTCCGGTGCGCGAGCGCCCGCCCTCGATGAAGTACTCGATCGAATAGCCTCCGGCGACCAGTTGCGCCATGTACTCGCGGAACACCGCCGAGTACAGCGCGTTGCCGCGGAAGCTTCGGCGCGCGAAGAACGCCCCGCCCTTGCGCAGGATGGTCCCGATCACCGGCAGGTTGAGGTTGATGCCGGCGAAGATGTGCGGCGGCACGATGCCGCGCGTGAACAACAGGTAGCTCAGCAGCAGGTAGTCCATGTGGCTGCGGTGGCAGGGCACGTAGACGACCTCGTGGCCCGGCGCGTTCGCCTTGACCTCGTCGAGGTGGTGGACCAGCACGCCGCGGTAGATGCGGTTCCAGACCGGCGTGAGCATCGACGACAGCGAGCGCACCACCGGGTGCGAGTAGTCCGCCGCGATCTCCCAGATGTAGGCATGCGCCTTGCGCCAGGCATCGGCGGTGCTGCCGTTGTCGCGCCGCGCCTGGTCGGCGATCGCCTCGAGCACGGCGGGGCTGGAGAGCACCTTGTCGGCCAGCAGCCGCCGGGTGGACAGGTCGGGCCCGATGACCGCCTCGCGGATGCGCCGGAAATGCGTGCGCAGCACCCGGGACAGCTTGCGCACGGTGCGTTCGGGATCCAGGCCGTCGCGCTCGCCTTCGTCGACGATCGTGCGCAGGGCCACCGGCTGCGCGAACTGCACCTGGGTGTCGCGCCCGTTGAGCAGGATCGCGAGCAACCGCCGGAACCGGCCGACGATCGCCCAGTTTTCCGAGAACAGGACCGAGAACCAGCCACTCTGCTTGTCGGGAGCGCGACCGACGAAGATCGACACCGGCACCAGCTGGACGTCCAGCGCCGGGTCCGCGCGGTGCGCTTCGAGCAGGCGCGCGAGCGAATCCGAATGGGTCCGCCCGTGGCTCTTGTTGCGCCGCAAGGCCGGAGGCAACGCGCTGGCGTTGCGGCGGGACAGCGCAACGTAGGCGCGGCTGCGATCCAGCGGGTCGCCGGGCAGCGATCGCAGCGGGGATGGGAGGCCGGCCTCGCGGCAGGCGCGGTCCAGCACCAGCGCATTCGACAGCCCGTAGTCCTCCAGGACGTAACAGACCGGACGGCCATCGAAATTGCTCCCGGGCGCGGCCGGCACGACGTCCAGCGCGATCCACGGGTCCAGCAGCCGCCCGAGCAGCCTGGCCCACCAGGGCCGGACGTCGCGTGCCGGAGTGCGGGGCCGCGCCGACGCCATCGCCTGGTCCGGCGCCGGATGGTCGGGCGCGGGGACCGGCTCGGGGAACGGCAGCGACTCCTGGGGCGGGATCTGTTTCGGCATCCGTCGCATTATCGCAAGGCGTGCTGGCGTGGCCGGCGGCCGGGCCGCCGGGGCGCGCTCAGCGGGCCTCGTCCGCGTCGGCCGGGTCGGCCGGGTCGTCCATCCCTCTGCCATCCGTACCCGCAAGGCTCGCACGCGCATTCCGGATGCTGTCGGACGAATACCACTGGCGGTCGATGCGCTCGAGGTGGACCCGGGTGGTGATCGTCCTGCCTGCCAGCGGGTAGCGAACATCGACCGTCGCGCGGTCCCCGTCCTCCGCCACGGAAACGACCTGCATGCCCTCGACGCTGCCGCGCAGGTCCAGCCCGTAGTCGTCCAGCGTGCGCAGCGCGGCCGCGAAGAAGGGCTGCAGTCGCTCCAGGCTTTCGCGCATGCCGAGCGCCTGCAGGTCGGCCGGTTCGTCCAGCCCGGTCGCCCGCGCAGCGGAGGCCAGCCGGACGATCGACGCCTTCGCACGCTCGCGGTCCGCCAGCGGGGCCGACTTCGCCCAGTTCCCCAGCGCCTCGATCGCCTGTGCGTAATGGACCCGCTCCGCGTCGCTGAACTCGCCTTCGTTCTGCACGTACTGCACGCCGAACAGGGCCAGCGATTCCGCGGCCGCGTCGAGCTCGCGCTCCGCGCCGGCGAACTGCCGGTCGAACGCGGCCATCAGCGACTGCTCCGCATCCTCGGCGCCGAATGCGGCGAGCAGCGGCAGGACCTTCCCGGTCAGCGGCAACTCGCTCAACGGCCAGCGGCTGCGGCCGTCGCGCCACGCCGCTTCAAGTTCCGCATGCAGTTCCGGCGGCACGGCGGTGGTGGTGTAGCCCGCCAGGTCGCCGGACTGGAGCTGCTTGGCCATGGCCTGGACCGTGGCGGCCGGGGTGGCGGGACCGGTGCTGACAGCGCCCGCCGGTGCTTCGCTGCGCTGGCAGCCGGCGGCCAGGCAGAACAGCACCGCCAGGGCGGCGGCGCGCACGCCTGCACGGGACGTCCGGACGGGCATTCGCGGGGACATGGCATGGGACATGGCGTGGGGTGGCTCCCCGGAGGCAGGCAGGCATCGTGCCCGCCGCGGACGGTCGGGGGCAACCCGCGGCCAGGCGGGCTTCACGGCCCCGCGGTGTCGAGCGCCGCGCGCTTCGCGGCCGGGACCCAGTCGCCGTAGGTGGGATTGGGCAGCATCCACCAGCGGTCGCCGAACCACGCCGCATGCCGCTCGACCAGTGCCTGGCGCGCGGCGGGCGTGTCGTCGTGGACGGCCACGAAGTCGCCGAGCTGGTCGCCGAACTGCATGAGCACGCGGTAGTCGGCGGCGACCAGCCGACGGCGGCAATCCTTGGCGCTGCCGGCGCTTTCGCAGCCAGCGGTGCCTTTCCCGAGGAAGACCGAGGCGTCCTTCACCGGGAGACCGACGGCACGCAGGTTGTCGAGCGTCGCGTCCTGCAGTGTTTCGGTGCGGTTGGACAGGTAGACCAGGGTGATGCCGCGGGCCGTCGCCGCGCGGGCGAAATCCAGCACGCCCGGCACCGGGCGCGCGACGCGTTCGTCGACCCACGATGCCCAGGTGGCCTCGTCGTACTGCGTGCCCCGGCGGACCAGGCGCGCCTGGTAGGGCGAGTTGTCGAGCACCGTTTCGTCGACGTCCAGGATCACGGCCGGCGGGAGGGTCGCCAGCACGCCGGCGTCGTCGCGTTCGCCCGGGGCCAGCGCATCCCACGATGGGTCGGCAAGTGCGGCATCCAGGCGCGCGGCGGCCGCGTGGTACGCGGACAGTGCCGCCGCGTCGTACTCGGCCGACGCCTGCACCCAGAGGACCGCATTGAGGTTGTCGTCGGCACCCGCCGGGCTGTCGACGTGGGCGACGGCGGTCTGGGTGACCGGCAACGGGACCCGCACGGTCTCGTGCGGGGTGGCGCAGCCCGCCAGGACGAATGCGGAGAGGAAGGCGATGGCGATGGCGTGGCGACGCATGGGCAGTCCAGCGGGGAAAGCAGGGCCGACGAGTCTAGCCAGCGGCGTGTGTGGGAACCGCCACGGCGGCCGGGGTCAGGCTTCGAGCAAGGCCCGGATCGCGGCAAACCCGGCGTCGGCGCGCTCCTTGCGCTGCACCGCGTCCGCCTCCGGGTCGGCCCCGTCGCGCTGCAGCTCCGCCGCCGGCAGCTCGTCGAGGAAGCGGCTGGGCAGGTGGCGGATGCGGTCGCCCCAGCGTTGGGCCTCGCGGGCATGCGACAGCCACAACCGCTCCTTCGCACGGGTGATGCCGACGTACAACAGGCGACGCTCCTCGTCGACGCGGCCTTCCTCGATCGAGGCTTCGTGCGGCAGGTTCCCGTCCTCCACGCCGACGATGAACACGTAACGGAACTCCAGGCCCTTGGCGGCGTGCAGGCTCATCAGCCGCACCTGGTCGCCGGCGTCGCCCTTGTCCGCGTGCGCCAGCAGCGACAGCGCGGCCGCCAGTTCGCCGGGGCCGCTGGCGCGCGGTCCGTCGAACCAGTCCGCCAGTTCCTCCAGGTTGCGGCGGCGCAGGTTGAACATCGCCTCGTCCTTGCATTGCGCGCGCAGCGACGCGAGCAGGCCGGATTGCTCGACCAGCTTGCGCACGAGGTCCGCCGGCGCGAGCCGCTGCGCCTCCGCGCGCAACGTGCGCACGACGGCATCGAAACCCTGCAGGGCATTCGCGCTGCGCGTGGGCAACTGCTTGAGCAGGCTGATCGACGCCGCGGCGCGGGCGAGCGGCAGGTGTGCGGCGTGCGCCAGCTCGCCGAGCCGTGCGAGCGTCGTGCCGCCGACGCCGCGCTGCGGCGCGCCCACCGCGCGCAGGAACGCCGCGTCGTCGTCGGGGTTGGCGACCAGGCGCATCCAGGCCAGGGCGTCCTTGACTTCGCCGCGATCGAGGAACGCGGTGCCGCCGCTCAGGTGGTACGGCACGCGCAGCAGCTGCAGCGCCTTCTCCAGCGCGCGCGACTGGTGGTTGCCGCGGAACAGGATGCAGAAGTCGCTCCAGGGCGCCGCCCGCGTGGTGTGCAGGAAGTGCACCTGGTCGGCGACTTTCTCCGCCTCGTGCGCGGCATCGCGGCATTCCCACACCCGGATGCGCTCGCCATCGGCGTTGTCGCTCCAGAGCGACTTCGGATGCTCGTGCGGGTTGTGCGCGATCAGCGCGTTGGCCGCGCGCAGCACGCGGTTGCTGCACCGGTAGTTCTGCTCCAGCTTGACCACCTTCAGCGACGGGTAGTCGACGGCCAGCTGCAGGAGGTTGTCCGGGTTGGCGCCGCGCCATGCGTAGATCGACTGGTCGTCGTCGCCGACGCAGGTGAACCGGCCGCCGGGGCCGGCGATCGCCTTGAGCAGGCGG
This sequence comes from uncultured Lysobacteraceae bacterium, assembly GCA_946886995.1. The sequence goes on along the minus strand of CAMPJU010000065.1, from coordinate 2,055 downwards.
TACTGCGCATCGTTGGTGTCCTGGCATTCGTCGACCAGCAGGTAGCCGATCCGCTCGCGCCAGCCTGCGACGGCCTCCGGGTCGGATTCGAGCAACTGCACCGGGAGGCGGATCAGGTCGTCGAAGTCCACCGCGTTGAACGCCGCCAGCCGCGCCTGGTAGGCGGCGTACAGCGTGGCGGCCTCGCGCTCGCGGGCACTGCCGGCCGCCGCGGCTGCCTGTTCGGGCGACAGCCCCGCGTTCTTGGCGCGCGACACCAGCGACTTCACGGCCTCGATCGCGTCGGGCTTGCTGCCGGCGGGGAGCAGGTCCTTCAACTGGGCCGCGCTGTCCTCCGCGTCGAACACGGAGAAGCCGCGCCGCAGTCCCAGCTTCGCGTGTTCGGCCTGCAGGATCCGCAGGCCCAGCGCATGGAAGGTGCACACCAGCAGGCCTTCGGCAGCGTCGCCGCGGATCCGCCGCGCGACGCGCTCGCGCATCTCGCGCGCGGCCTTGTTGGTGAACGTGATGGCGGCGATTCGCCGTGCCGGCATCGCCCCGATCGCCACGAGGTGTGCGATCTTCTCCACGATCACCCGCGTCTTGCCGCTCCCGGCCCCGGCCAGCACCAGCATGGGGCGGTCGACGCAGGCCACCGCCTCGCGCTGTTGCGGGTTCAGTCCATTCATCTTCGGTCCGGCCAATGTGGGGCGTGCATCCCCGCCGGCGATTCTCTCATCCGGAACCGCCAGGCCGGGGTCGCTTCATCCCCGCGACGCAAATCCGTGCCATTGGTTTACCTGACCAATGCCCGATTTGCGACGGTCCGGACCTGCATAACATCCCTCTCCATGACACGCTTTCCAACGGGACACCGACCATGATCCGACCACTCGCGCTCGCCTGCCTGTTCACGCTCTTCGCCACGCCCGCGCTCGCCGACGACACCGACCAGCCCCTCTTCGACCAGGGCGACGAGCTGGTCATGTCCAGCGAAGGCTTCCTCTCCTCGCACCCGGACCTGCGCTGGCGAGGCGAAGGCCTGGAGGCGCTGCAGGAGGACCGCGCCGGCGAGGCGTTCGACTACTTCAAGCGCGCCGCCAAGTACGCGGACAAGCCGTCGCAGGCGATGGTCGCGGAGATGCTGTGGACCGGCACCGGCACCCCGATGGACCGGCCGCTCGCGTATGCATGGATGGACGTGGCCGCCGAGCGTGCCTACATCCCGTTCCTGGCCAAGCGCGAGCAGTACTGGAACGCATTGAGCGAAGCCGAACAGGCACGGGCCCTCGAGGTCGGCGCGCCGGTGTTCGACGAATACAAGGATGCCGTGGCCAAGGAGCGACTCGAACGCCTGCTCCGCCGCGCCAAGCGCAACGTGACCGGCAGCAGGACGGGCCATGTCGGCAGCCTGCAGATCATGATCCCCGGCCCCGGCGGCCTGATGATGCAGGTCGACGGCGCCACCTACTACGACGACCAGTACTGGGAGCCGGAGCACTACTGGGCCTGGCAGGACAGCGTGTGGAAGGACCCGCCGACCGGCACGGTCAGCATCAAGCCGCTCGAGGTCGTCGAGCAGGGCGCGACGCCGGCGAGCGACGACACCGACGGCAACTGACCTGCGCGACGGATGGCCCGTCTCTTGCGTACCCCGGAAGAATTGGGCACAGGGAGATGGGCCATGAAGCAGTGGATCGCCTGGATCGTGGTGTTGCTGGCGGTGCCAGCCGCAATCGTTGCCGGGGAATCCCAGGCGCCGCAACGCCTGCCCGACCAGTCCACGGTGATGAACAGTGGCGGGTTCCTTGGTGCACACCCGGACCTGCACTGGCGCCGCGAGGGCGTCATCGCCCTCGACGACGGACGGAAAGGCGAGGCGCTCACCTATTTCAGGCGCGCGGCCCGCTATGCGGACAAGGCCTCGCAGGCAATGGTCGCCGAAATGTTGTGGACTGGCACCGGCACGCCCGTCGATCGCCCGCTTGCGTACGCCTGGATGGACATCGCCGCCGAGCGTGCGTACATCCCCTTTGTGGCCAAGCGCGAGGAGTACTGGAAGGCCCTGGACATGGA
>CAMPJU010000064.1 GCA_946886995.1 uncultured Lysobacteraceae bacterium | reverse complement strand
AGCTGCTCGGCATGCCCGTGATGGATCCGAAGAATCCGTCGGCCGGCGGCTTCGCCGACTGCCAGTGCAGTCGCGCGAACCGGCCGGAGACGGTCGCGCTGTCCGACGCCGGCACGCGCACGCTGCCATCCAGCGCCGAGCCCTGCACCCGCACCGCGAGTGCACCGCCGCCAGCGGGATCGACCTGCAACCGCGTCTCGGGGAACACGCCCCCGAACAGCAACAGGCGATCGGCGGTCACGTCGATCGAGCGCAACGGCAGGCCGTCGCCATCTCCGCCGCCCGCGATGCCGATCCACTCCAGGGGCGCGAGCGCGCCTGCGCGCCCGGTCGCCTCCAGCCCGGAGGCAGGCGGGGGTGCATCGATGGTCGCGCTCCCCAGCGCGACGCGCACGCCCGTGCCCGCATCGCCCGTGCGTGCGCGAACGGCCACGCGGTCGCCGAGCGAGACCCGGATCTCGCCGCGTTCCAGCGGCAGCGCGAGGTCCACGCGCGCGGGCATCGCCGACGAGACGTCCTTGTCCAGCGGCGCCGGCAGGCCCAGCCCGGTCCCGACGAGGTCGGAACGCAACTGCAGGCGGCCGGCGCCCTCGCGCGGCATCGCCAGCGCGACACGCCAGTCCGAGCGGCCCGACAGGTGCGGCCGGAGCCATGCCATCTGCGGCGCCCGCTCCAGGAGTTCGGCGGCATCCAGCGACGCGTCGAGTTCGGCCTCGAAGACCTGGGCCGGATCGCGCACCTGGCCGCCGGCGCGCAGCGACAGCGTCGCGGCCCGGCCGGCGTGGCGCACCTGCAGGCGCTCGGCGCTGAAGCCGTCGCCGCGGTACTCGGCACGGCCGCGGACGCGTTCGAACGCGATGTCCCAGCGGCGCTCGCGCAACGCCACGCCGCCGAGCGCGACGGTGCCGGAAAGCTTCGCCTCCCCGGCATCGCGCCGCAGCGGTTGCTGCAGCGTGAACGTCACCCCGGCCGGCCCGCTCGCCGCCAGGTTGTCCAGGGTTTCGCCATGCGTGTCGTGCAACGGGCTCTCGCGCAGCAGCGCGAGCAGGCGCGAGGCATCGCCCCGGCCGGCGGCCTGAACCCGCAGCAGCGAATCCCCGTAGTGTTCGATGCCGGCCTGGAAGCTGCCGATCTCGACGCCGGAGATCGCGCCGCTGCCGTCCACTTCGAACCCGTCTCCGACGAAGCTGGCGCGCGCGTCCACGGACTCGAGCGCCGGCCAGTCGCGATGGAACCGCAGCACGCCGTCGGCGATGCCCACGTCGGCGCGGAACAACCCGTCGGCGGGCGCGGTCGCGGCGCCGCGGAACGGCCAGTCGTCCAGGTCGCCCACCACCAGCACGCGGCCGTCGCGCAAGGTGCCGGCCACCAGCGCGTCGTCCAGCCACTGCACCGCACGGGGCGACATGCGGTGGCGCAGCCAGAAGCCCTTCGCCAGGGGCAGCGGCGCTTCGTCGACCTCGGCCGCGATGTCGATGCGTGGTCGCGAACCGTCGCCCTGCCACGCCAGTCCGCCGCGCAGCGCAATGCCCAGGCCCTCGCCGTCGATGCGCAGGCCCGGCGTGCCCACATGCCAGGCCGTGCCGTCGCGCCATCCCGAAACCTCGCCCTGCAAGCCGAAGGCATGGGCCATCCCGAAGCCGCGCGGCCAGTCGATCCGGACCTGCGCGCCCGCGTCGGGCGTGAACACGAAGCCGCGCGCGTCACCGGCAACCCGGCCGGCGAGCCCCGCGACGCCCGGTGCGTCGCCTGCAGCCGCGAAGCCGGCCGATGCGATCCCGGCCTGGCCGCGCGCGGCACCACCGGAGGCGGCGAACTCCACGCCGGACAACCGCGCGACCGGTCGTGCCTCGAGCAACCAGTGGCGCAGCGACGGCGACAGGCGCTCGCTCAACGCGGCCACGGCGAGCAACGGACCCACGTCGATGCGTGGCGCCGCCAGCGCCACGTGGCGACCGCCGGCAAGCAGCAGGCCGTCCAGCACGTGCTCGACGTTCGCCGCGCCCGCATCCCCGGGCCGAAGCCGCAGGCTTGGCGCGTCCAGCCGCCAGCCGCCCACGGTGCGCTGCCAGCGCGCCCGCGCCGTGACCTGCGCGAATGCGACCTCCGGGCGGCTCACCAGCCCCCGCGTGTCGCGCAGCGGTGCACCCCGCAGGCGTACGCGCTGCAGGGCGGCATCGACGGTGAATGCGTGGATGCGGTGGTCGCGCAGGGTCGCCCAGGCATCCAAGCGGCCGCGGCCGGATTCGGCCGCGATGCCCTCGCGCTGCAGCCAGTGCGACCACGCGGCGAGGTCGGCGTCCCGCGACCCGGCATGCATGCGGCCGTGGCCGGTCGCGCGATCCAGTGCGAGGGTCACGTCCAGCGGTGCCGATCCTGCACCGGCCCAGGCCCGCAGGCCGGCGCGGACGCGTTCCCCATCGACGCGCAGCCGCAGGTCGACGCGCGGCAGCCGCGCTTGCAGGCCAAGGCCCGGCGCGTCGACCGCGAGCCGGCCGCCGATGACCTGCAATTCGCCCAGCCCCTCCAGCGCCGCGAGCGGATCGTCGCCCGGCGCCTGCTGCCCGGGAAGGCCGCGCACCTGCCAGCGTCCGGCCGCGTCGCGCTCGAGCGTCAGGTCGAGGCCGCGCAGGCGCAACTCCGAGAACGGCGTGTCGGGGAGCAGGCCCGCATACAACGACACCAGCATCTCGGCATCGCCGACTGCAACGCTGCCGCCACTGCCGTCGACCGCCCCGATGCGCAGTCCGTCCAGCTGCAGCACCGGCCCGCGACGGGTCCATTCGGTCTGCATCCGCGAGAACGTGATCGGCCGGCCGACGCGCTCGCCCAGCCACGCCGCGACGCGGTCGGGATGCCGCTCGGCCAGCGGCAGCAACTGGTTCGCCACGCCGATCACCAGCGCCACGACCACCAGGGTCACTGCGACGGCCAGGCCAAGCCCGCGGCGGGCCAGCCGCAGGCGGCGGCGAAGCGACGTCGGCATCAGCCGGCCCCGGGACCGCGGGCGTCAGAGCAGGACGACATCGAACTGCTCCTGCGCGTACTGGTCGTCCGGCTGCAGCCGGATGGACTTGCCGAGGAATTCCTCGAGTTCGGCCACCGCGGCCGATTCCTCGTCGGTGATCCTGGCCACGATCTTCGGCGAGGCGATCACCAGCAAGCGGCCCGCCTCGAACTGCCGCACCTGGCGGACGATCTCGCGGAAGATCTCGTAGGTCACCGTCTCCGGCGTCTTCAGCGTGCCGCGCCCGCCGCACTCGTGGCAGGGCTCGCACAACTGGCGCTCCAGCGACTCCACCGTCCGCTTGCGGGTCATCTCCACCAGGCCCAGCGGCGAGAAGTCGTAGACCGTCGTGCGCGCATGGTCGCGGCTGAGCGCCTTCTCCAGCGTGCGCAGCACCTGGCGCCGGTGCTCGGCGTCGGACATGTCGATGAAGTCGATGATGATGATGCCGCCCAGGTTCCGCAGGCGCAGCTGCCGCGCCACCGCCTGCGCCGCCTCGAGGTTGGTGCGGTACACCGTCTCCTCCAGGTTGCGCTGCCCCAGGAACGAGCCGGTGTTGACGTCGATGGTGGTCATCGCCTCGGTCTGGTCGATGACCAGGCTGCCGCCGGACTTGAGCGGGACCTGCTTCTCGAGCGCGCGCTGGATCTCGTCCTCGACGCCGTACAGGTCGAAGATCGGACGCGCGCCCGCGTAGTGCTCGATCTTCGCCGCGAGCGCGGAATCGCCGTCGGGATCGTCGTCGGGACCGGCGTCCGGGCCGGGATCACCAGCGCCCACGAGCGGCGGCATGTACTGCGCGGCGAACGCGCGCAGCTTTTCCCAGGTCTCGCGGGAGTCGACCTTCACCTTCTCGACGTCGCGGCGCATCAGGTCGCGCACCGCGCGCAACGGCAGGCTGAGGTCCTCGTAGACGCGGCCGCCGACCTTTGCCGCCTTGGCCTGCCGTTCGACCAGCGCCCACGCGCGGCTCAGGTAGGCGATGTCCTCGGCGAGCGCCTCGGCCGGCTGGCCTTCGGCATTGGTGCGGACGATGTAGCCCTGGGCGGCCGCGCCACCGTGCGCGTGACCGGCGAACTCCGCGACCAGCCCCTTGAGACGTGCGCGCTCGGCCTCGTCCTCGATGCGCGCCGACACGCCCACCACCTTCGACTGCGGCAGCAGCACGAGATAGCGCGACGGGATGCTCAGTTGCGTGGTGAGCCGCGCGCCCTTGCCGCCGATCGGATCCTTGACGACCTGGACGATGATGTCCTGGCCCTCGGTCAGCAGCTCGGTGATCGTGGGCGTCGCCTGCGCCGGCAGCGCGGCGGCATCGGCGTCCTGCTCCGGGCCGTTGCTGGTCACCGGCGCGGGCCGCAGGATGTCGTTGGCGTGCAGGAACGCCGCGCGCTCCAGGCCGATCTCGACGAACGCGGCCTGCATCCCGGGCATCACCCGCTGGACCTTGCCCTTGTAGATGTTGCCCACCACGCCGCGACGCCAGCCGCGCTCGATGTGGAGCTCCTGCAGCATCCCGTTCTCGACCACGGCCACGCGCGTCTCGCGCGGCGTCACGTTGACCAGGATCTCCTCGCTCATGCCGGTGGCCTCATGCCAGCGGCCCCAGGCCGAAGCCGGCGAGCAGCCGCGCGGTGTCGTGCAGCGGCAGCCCCATGACGCCGGAGTAGCTGCCCGACAGCCGCGTGACGAAGGCCTCGGCGATGCCCTGGATCGCGTAGGCGCCGGCCTTGCCCTCGCATTCGCCGGTGGCGACGTACGCAGCGACCTGCGCGTCCCCGAGGTTCGCGAAGGTCACCTCGGACACGGACATCGCCTGCACCTCGCGGTCGGCCGCGACCAGCCAGACCGACGAGAGCACGTGGTGGGTGTGGCCGGACAGGCGGCGCAGCATGGCCGTCGCGTCAGCGGCGTCGCGGGGCTTGCCGAACACCTCGTCGCCGAGCACGACCTCGGTGTCGGAGCCGAGCACCACGGCGCCGGGCGTGCCGACGACCTTCAGCAGGCCCGCGCCGGCCTTCTCCCGGGCCACGCGCCGCACGTAATCGGACGGGGGCTCGTCCGGGAGCCGTTGCTCGGGCACCTGGACGTCGAGCAGCCCGAAGTCGACCCCGAGGCGGGCCAGCAGTTCGGAGCGCCGGGGCGAACGCGAAGCCAGATACAGCATCACGAAAGAATAACCCGCTGCCCCGGCCACCCGACCCCGGCGCAGGCGTCCGCGGGCCCGGGATGCGACGCCCGTTCACTTTCGGTCAACGGCACGGCGCCCACGCTGTCCGGGATTCCAACGGAGGCTCACCATGCGAGCGAACCAGACGATTTCCCGGGCCCGCGGCCGCCCGCTGCGGCTGCCGATGCTGGCCCTGGCCACCGCGCTCGGCCTGGCGATGGCCGGCGGCGCCACTGCGCAGTCGACCGCGCCGGCCCCGATCCTGCCGGGCGACGGCACGCTGCTTTCGGTCTCGGCCCAGGCCGATGCCACGCGCGTGCCCGACATCGCCCGGGTGTCCGCCGGCGTGGTGACGCAGGCGACCGAGGCGGACGCGGCGATGCGCGCGAACGCGGCGCAGATGGAGAAGGTGATGGCCGCCATCCGCGGCGCCGGCATCGCGGAACGCGACGTGCAGACCACGGGCGTGAACGTGCACCCGCAGTACGACTATCGCGAGAACAGCACGCCGGCGATCACCGGCTACCAGGCCACCAACACCGTGCAGGTCACCGTGCGCGACATCGGCGGTCTGGGCGACGTGCTGGACGCGCTGGTCGCCAGCGGCGCCAACCAGGTGCACGGCCCGAGCTTCGACATCGCCGACGACGAAAAGGACGCCGCCTACGACGAGGCACGCCGCGCCGCACTGGAGAAGGCGCGCGGGCGCGCGCAGATGTATGCCGAGGCACTGGGCATGCGCGTGCGCCGCATCGCCAGCATCTCCGAGGGCGGCGGCTTCGGCCCGCCCGTGCCGATGCGGATGATGGCGATGGATGCCGCCGAGTCGGGCGCATCGACGCCGATCTCGCCCGGCGAATCGACGTTGACCGTCAACCTCGACGTCGTGTTCGAGCTCGGCCGGTGACCGTCGGCCGCGACACGCCCACCCCGGCGCGGGCCGAACCGGAGCCGGACGACAACGCGGGCTACGCGGAAAAGTCCCCGCGCAACGGTGGCGATGCGCACCAGCCCCACGGCAGGGACGACCCGCCCTCCCCCGACGAGGGCGGCGTCGACCGCGACCCCGACGAGACCGCCAATCCAGGCTGACGGCGCTCAGGCGCGGTGGTAGGGGTGGTTGGCGAGCAGCGCCGCGGCGCGGTACAGCTGCTCGGCCGCCACCAGGCGGACCAGCATGTGCGGAAGGGTGAGCGGGCCGAGCGACCACTGCTCGTCGGCCCGCGCCAGTACATCCGGGGCATGGCCTTCGGGGCCACCGACGAGGAACGCGAGGTCGCGGCCCTGCGTGCGCCAATGCTCCAGTCGCGCAGCAAGCTGTTCCGATGTCCAGGGCTTGCCCTGTCCCTCCAGCGCGACGACCCAGCCGTCCTTCGGCAACGCCGCCAGGACGCGGGTGCCTTCATCCGCGGTCGCGCGCGTGGCGTCGCGGTTCTTCCCGCGCAGTCCGGGCGTGATCTCGACGAGCTCCAGCGGCAGCCAGTGCGAAAGGCGCTTGCGGTATTCGGCGAATCCCTCGGACACCCAGCCGGGCGCCCGTTCGCCGACGGCGACCAGCCGCGCCTTCATGCAGCCCGAACCCGCGGCGTCGCGGGGCGCGACCGCGTGTCAGGACGCTTCGCGCGCTTCGCCGTCGTCACCGTACTCGTCGATGCCGTCCGGCGGCTCGTCGCCGACCGTCCACAGCCGCTCGAGCGCGTAGAACTCGCGCACCCGCGGCAGCATCACGTGGACCACCACGTCGCCGAGGTCGACCAGCACCCACTCGGCCTCGCGCTCGCCTTCCACCCCGAG
>CAMPJU010000063.1 GCA_946886995.1 uncultured Lysobacteraceae bacterium | reverse complement strand
AGCGTGGGCCGTGCAAGAGGAGGTTGGCTTCCCCACGATCGTGCGTCCGTCCTTCACGCTCGGCGGCAGCGGCGGCGGCATCGCGTACAACCGCGAAGAGTTCGAAGACATCGTGAGCCGCGGGCTCGACCAGTCGCCCACGGGCGAAGTCTTGCTCGAGGAGTCCGTGATCGGCTGGAAAGAGTTCGAGATGGAGGTCGTCCGCGACAGGAACGACAACTGCATCATCGTGTGCTCCATCGAGAACCTGGACCCGATGGGCATCCACACCGGCGATTCGATCACGGTAGCGCCGGCGCAAACACTCACGGACAAGGAATATCAACGCATGCGCGACGCGTCGATCGCCGTGCTGCGCAAGATCGGCGTCGACACCGGCGGCTCGAACGTGCAGTTCGGCATCAACGCGCAGACCGGCCGCGTGGTCGTGATCGAGATGAACCCGCGCGTGTCGCGGTCCTCGGCACTCGCGTCCAAGGCCACCGGCTTCCCGATCGCCAAGGTCGCCGCCAAGCTCGCGGTCGGCTACACCCTCGACGAGCTCAGGAACGAGATCACCGGCGGCCTGACGCCCGCCTCGTTCGAGCCGAGCATCGACTACGTCGTCACCAAGATCCCCAGGTTCGCGTTCGAGAAGTTCCCGGCCGCCGACGCCCGCCTGACCACGCAGATGAAATCCGTGGGCGAGGTGATGGCCATCGGCCGCAGCTTCCAGGAGTCGCTGCAGAAGGCGTTGCGTGGCCTGGAGACCGGCAAGTCAGGGCTCGACCCGACCGGGCTGGACCTGTCCGACGAGGCGGGGCTGGCCAATCTCCGCCGCGAGGTGAAGGAAGCCGGGCCCGAGCGCATCTTCTACCTGGCCGATGCGTTCCGCGCCGGCATGTCCGTGGAGGACGTGCACGCACTGTCGTTCGTGGACCCGTGGTTCCTCGACCAGATCGAGGAACTCGTGGCGATCGAGCAGGACGTGGCCGCCGCCGGCCTGGACGGGATCGACGCGCGGCGCCTGCGCCGGCTCAAGCGCAAGGGCTTCTCGGACGTGCGCATCGCCGAACTCACGGGCACCAGCGAGTCCGCGGTGCGCGCGCTGCGCAAGGCCTTCGGCGTGCGGCCGGTGTACAAGCGCGTGGATTCCTGCGCCGCCGAATTCGCCACCTCCACCGCGTACCTGTACTCGACCTACGAGGACGAGTGCGAGGCCGCGCCCACCGACCGCGACAAGATCATCGTCCTCGGCGGCGGACCCAACCGGATCGGGCAGGGCATCGAGTTCGACTACTGCTGCGTGCATGCCGCGCTGGCCCTGCGCGAGGACGGCTACGAGACCATCATGGTCAACTGCAACCCGGAGACGGTGTCGACCGACTACGACACCTCCGACCGGTTGTACTTCGAGCCGCTGACGCTCGAGGACGTGCTGGAGATCGTCGAGCTCGAGAAGCCGAAGGGCGTGATCGTCCAGTACGGCGGCCAGACGCCCCTGAAGCTGGCGCAGGCGCTCGAGGCCAACGGCGTGCCGATCATCGGCACCAGCCCGGACAGCATCGACCTGGCCGAGGACCGCGAGCGTTTCCAGCAACTGGTCGAGAAGCTCGGGCTGAAGCAACCGCCGAACCGCATCGCGCGCAACGCCGACGAAGCCGTGGCCCTGGCGCGCGAGATCGGCTATCCGCTGGTGGTCCGCCCCAGCTACGTCCTCGGCGGCCGCGCCATGGAAGTCGTGCACTCCGACGCCGACCTGGAGCGCTACATCCGCGACGCGGTGAAGGTGTCCGACAAGTCGCCGGTCCTGCTCGACCGGTTCCTGGACAACGCGGTGGAGGTCGACATCGACGTCATCGCCGACAAGGACGGCAACGTGCTGGTCGGCGGCGTCATGGAACACATCGAGGAGGCCGGCGTGCATTCGGGCGACTCGTCCTGCTCGCTGCCGCCGTACTCGCTGAAACCCGCCACCCAGGCGCGGCTGCGCGAGCAGGTGGCGGCGCTGGCGCGTGCACTGGACGTGGTCGGGCTGATGAACACCCAGTTCGCCGTGCAGGTGGACGACGGCGACGGCGAGGACACCATCTTCCTGCTCGAGGTGAACCCGCGCGCCTCGCGCACGGTGCCGTTCGTGTCCAAGGCCACCGGCCGCCCGCTGGCGATGATCGCCGCGCGCTGCATGGTGGGGAAGACGCTGGCGGAGCAGGGCGCCACCGCGGAGATCATCCCGGACTACTACTCGGTCAAGGAAGCGATCTTCCCGTTCGCGAAGTTCCAGAACGTCGATCCCATCCTCGGCCCGGAGATGCGCTCCACCGGCGAGGTCATGGGCGTCGGCCGCAGCTTCGGCGCCGCATTCGCCCGTGCGCAGGAAGCCGGCGGCATTCGCAAGCTGCCCGCTTCGGGCAAGGCCTTCGTCTCGGTGCGCGACCCCGACAAGCGGCGGGTGCTGCCCGTCGCGCACGAGCTCGTGCGGCGCGGCTACAGCCTGGTCGCCACCGGCGGCACCGCCGCCTTCCTGCGGGACAACGGTTTCGCGTGCGACCAGGTCAACAAGGTCATCGAGGGCCGCCCGCACATCGTCGACCTGATCAAGAACGGCGAGATCGCCTACATCGTCAACACCACCGAGGGGCGGCAGGCGATCGCGGACTCGTTCTCGATCCGACGCGAGGCACTGCAGCACCGCGTGACCTATTCGACCACCATCGCCGGCGCCAAGGCGCTGCTGCATTCACTGGACTTCCGCGACTCCGGACCGGTCTGGTCGCTGCAGGAACTGCACGCGGAACTCGACGAGAGGACGGCATGAGAGCACCCCTGACCACCCGCGGCGCGCAACGGCTGCGCGAGGAACTCGACGACCTGAAGTCGACCAAGCGGCCGGCGGTGATCGCCGCGATCGCCGAGGCGCGCGCGCACGGCGACCTGAAGGAGAACGCCGAGTACCACGCCGCGCGCGAGCAGCAGGGCTTCATCGAGGGGCGCATCAAGCAGCTCGAGGCCGAGCTCTCCCACGCCCAGGTAATCGACGTGTCGACCCTCAACGCAGGCTCGCGCATCGTGTTCGGCGCCACCGTCCAGCTCGCGAACACCGAGACCGACGAGGAGCGGTCGTACCAGATCGTCGGGGACCTCGAGGCCGACATCAAGCAGGGCCTGATCGCGATCTCCTCGCCGGTCGCGCGCGCGCTGATCGGCAAGCACGAGGGCGACGTGGTGACCATCGAGGCGCCAGGCGGCACCCACGAGTACGAGATCGTGGGCGTCGCGTACACCGGCTGATGCCGGCCCCGACCGCGATCCTCCTGCTGCCGGCGGCTGCGCGCCTCGGCGGCGTCGCGTTGACCGATGCAACCGTCGCGCGGGCCCTGGGCCGCGCCGACCGGCTGCCCGCCGCGGCCGCCGGCGAACAGCCCCAGCTGCTGCGCCATTTCGAACTGCTGCCGCGCGGCTGGCCCGTCGCGGCGCTGACCCGGACGCTCGACGCCGACGATGCGCCCCTGTCCGCCTGGCTGCGTGCGGATCCCGCGTACGTGCGACCCGACATCAATGGCGCACGCCTGCTGGCCTGCGGCGAGGCGCTGCGACTGGAGCGGCACGACGTGGCCGAACTGCTCCCGGCGCTGCGACCGCTGTTCGGCGACGCCGGGTTCCCGCTCGACGCCCCGGATCCCCATCGCTGGTACCTGCGGCTGCCGCGGGGGGCACGGCTGCCGACGTTCGTCCCGCCGGCCGACGCGCTGGGCGCGGACCTGCTGGACGTGCCGGGCGCCGGCGGCGGCGACGGCCCGGAAGGCCGGCGCTGGCGCGCGTTGCTGAGCGAGGCACAGGTCGTCCTGCACAACCATCCCCGCAACGCCGCACGGATCGCCAGCGGGCGACCGCCCGTGAACTCGCTGTGGTTCTGGGGCGCCGGGATCGTGCCGGACCACGTCACGACGCGTGCCGGGGCAGTCGCTTCCCGCGACATCCTGCTGCGTGCACTCGGCACCGCTGCCGGCGCACGCGTCGGCGATGTCCCTGAAGCGTTCGTCGTCCCGGGTGCCGATGCCCCGGAGGGCGGGACGCTGTTCGACCTGCGCGACCGGAGGGACCCGGCCAGGCTGGAGCGCGACTGGCTGGCACCCGCCGTCGACGCGATCGGCGACGGCGCCATCGGACGACTGGTCGCCGACCTCGAGGACGGCACCCGGCTGGCGCTGTCCCCCGGCCAGCGCTGGCGGATCTGGCGCCGGCCATTGCGGGCGCTGGCGCCATGATCCAGCTGGTCCGTCGCCCGCAACCACCGCTCGACGACGCCGCATGGCCCGAGCACGTACCGCCGCTCCTCCGCAGGATCTACGCAGCGCGCGGCGCGCATGGCCCCGACGACGCCCGACCGAAGCTTGCCCGGTTGCCCGAGCCCGGCCTGATGGGCGGGATGGCCGCGGCCACCCGGCTGCTCGCCGATGCGATCACGGGCGACCGGCACGTCGTGGTCGTCGGTGACTTCGACTGCGACGGCGCAACCGCGTGCGCGGTCGCCGTGCGCGGGCTGCGCATGCTCGGCGCCACCCGCGTCTCGCACGCGGTCCCCAACCGCATCATCCATGGCTACGGGCTCTCGCCCGCGCTGGTCGCCGAACTGGCGCCGATGGCGCCGGACCTGCTGGTGACCGTCGACCACGGCATCGCGTGCCACGCCGGCATCGCCGCGGCGAAGTCGCGCGGCTGGCAGGTGCTGGTCACCGACCACCACCTGCCGGGGCCGCAGCTTCCACCGGCGGACGCAATCGTGGATCCGAACGTGCCCGGCGACGCGTTCCCGAGCCGGATGCTCGCCGGCGTCGGCGTCGTCTTCTACGTGCTGCTGGCGTTGCGCCAGCGCCTGCGCGGCGACGGATCCGATCGCGCGCGCGCAGCCGACCTCTCGTCGCTGCTCGACCTCGTGGCCGTGGGCACCATCGCCGACCTGGTCCCGCTCGATGCCTGCAACCGCGCACTCGCCGGCGCCGGGTTGCGCCGCATCCGGGCAGGGCAGGCGTGCCACGGCGTGCAGGCGCTGCTCGCGGTGGCCGGGCGGGATGCATCGCGCTGCGCGGCGGCGGACATCGGCTTCGGCATCGCACCCCGGCTCAATGCGGCCGGCCGCCTGGAGGACATGGGCCTTGGCATCGCCTGCCTGCTGGCCGACGACGCCACGTCCGCGCGCGAGGCCGCGGCCCGACTCGATGCCATCAACCGCGAGCGCAGGACGGTCCAGGACGCGATGCTGGGGCAGGCCGAGACCGCACTCGCATCCGCGCTCGCGGCGACGGCATCCGAAGGCGGCGACGCGGCGCATGCCCATTGCGTCTTCGACGACGGCTGGCATCCGGGCGTCGTCGGGCTGGTCGCGTCCCGGCTCAAGGAGCGGCTGCACCGGCCCGTGGTCGCGTTCGCACCGGCAGAACCGGGTAGCGACCAGCTGCGCGGCTCCGCGCGTTCGATCCCCGGCTTCCACGTGCGCGACGCGCTGGCCAGCGTGGATGCCGCGCACCCGGGGCTGGTGGAGCGATTCGGGGGCCACGCGATGGCGGCCGGCCTCTCCCTGCAGCGTGCGCACCTGGACGCCTTCGCCGCGGCATTCGAGCGTCACGCCGCCGGCACCCTGGATGCCGCGCTGCTGCGCGCCACGCTGGACAGCGACGGCGGCCTGGCGCCGCACGAGTTCGACCGTCGCCACGCCGATTGCCTGCGGGATGGCGGTCCCTGGGGACAGGGTTTCCCGGAACCCCTGTTCGACGGCGAGTTCGAGGTCCTCGACTGGCGCGCCGTCGGCGAGCGCCACCTGCGGCTGCGGCTGCGCTGCGACGGGCTCGAGCGGCCCCTCGTGGGGATCCAGTTCGGCGGCTTGCGCGACGCACCTCCGCCGGCGCGCGTGCGACTCGGCTACCGGCTCGAACCGGATGACTACCACGGCGCCGATGCGATCCGCCTGCTGGTGGAGCACCTCGAACCGGCCGCCTGATAAAATCCGCGGTCATTTGCAGCCTGCCGGACACCGACGAACCATGACGATCGAGCTCAATCCCGTACGCCAGCGCATCGCCGACCTCACCGGTCGGCTGGATGCGCTGAGGGGGTTTCTTTGACTACGACGCCAGGGTCGAGCGCCTGGAGGAAGTCGAGCGCGAGCTCGAGAACCCCGACATCTGGAACGACGCCGAGCGCGCGCAAGCCCTCGGCCGCGAGCGTGCGGCGCTCGACAGGACCGTCAACGGCATCCGTGAGCTGACCGAAGGGCTCGCGTCGGCAGGCGAATTGCTCGACCTCGCCGAGGCCGAGTCCGACGAGGACACCGCGAACGCCGTGGTCGAGGACGTGGAGCGCTTCGCGCGCGGCGTCGAGCAGCTCGAGTTCCAGCGGATGTTCTCCGGGAAGATGGATTCGCACGCGGCCTTCGTCGACATCCAGGCCGGCGCCGGCGGCACCGAGGCGCAGGACTGGGCCGAGATGCTGCTGCGCATGTACCTGCGCTGGGCCGAGTCGCGCGGGTGGAAGACCGAGCTGATGGAAGTCAGCGGCGGTGAAGTCGCGGGCATCAAGTCGGCGACCTTCCGGGTCGAGGGCGACCACGCCTACGGCTGGTTGAAGACCGAGATCGGCGTGCACCGCCTCGTGCGCAAGTCGCCGTTCGATTCCGACAACCGGCGGCACACGAGCTTCACCTCGGTGTTCGTGTCGCCGGAGGTGGACGACGACATCGAGATCGACATCAACCCGGCGGACCTGCGCACGGACGTGTACCGGTCATCCGGCGCCGGCGGCCAGCACGTCAACAAGACCGAGTCCGCGGTGCGCATCACCCACATCCCCACCAATACGGTCGTCGCCTGCCAGACCGGGCGCAGCCAGCACCAGAACCGCGACACCGCGATGAAGATGCTGGCGGCCAAGCTGTACGAGCTGGAAGTGCAGAAGCGCAACACCGAGAAGGACGCGCTGGAGGCCACCAAGTCCGACATCGGCTGGGGCAGCCAGATCCGCAACTACGTGCT
>CAMPJU010000062.1 GCA_946886995.1 uncultured Lysobacteraceae bacterium | reverse complement strand
CCACCAGCTGCCCGTCCTTGACCAGCATCACGGTCGGGATGGAGCGGACCTGGAAGGCGCCGGCCAGCTGCTGCTCGGCTTCGACGTCGACTTTCGCCAGGCGGAACGCGCCGTTGTACTCGGCGGCCAGCTTCTCGAGGATCGGGCCGAGCGTCTTGCACGGGCCGCACCACTCGGCCCAGAAATCGACCAGCACCGGGACCTTCAGGGAGGCCTGGAGGACCTCGGCCTCGAAGGTGGCGGCGGTGGCGTCGAAGACGTGGGCGGCGTCGGCCATTGGCGCGGCTCCTTGCGAACGGGGCCGCCATGGTAGCGGCGCCCGCGTCAATGTGGCGCCGGGACCTACCCGTGCTTGACCTTGAGGGCGAGGATCGTCCCCGCCAGCACGAACGTGACCAGGTTGGACACGATCATCGGCCAGGAATGCAGCACGATCCCGTAGCCGAACCAGAACGCGATGCCGATGGTGAACACCACGTACATCCCCAGCGAGATGGACCGCGTGTCCCGCGTGCGGATGGTCTTCACCGCCTGCGGCACGAACGCCAGCGTGGTCAGCGTCGCGGCCACGTAGCCGGTCCACTCCATGGTCATGGCGCCGCTGCCGTCGCGTCCTTGAACACCTGCCCGTCCTTCATCACGAAATCGACGCCGAGGACGGCCCGGATGTCGTCCACGGGATTCCCCGGCATGGCGATGATGTCGGCACGCCTGCCTGCCTCGATCACGCCCTGGTCGTCGACGCCCAGCACCCTGGCCGCATCCACGGTCGCGGCCTGCAAGGCTTCGGCGGCGGGCATCCCGGCCTCGACCATGTAGAGGAACTCGCGCGCGTTGTCGCCGTGCGGCCCGACGCCCATGTCGGTGCCGAAGCCGATGTTGACGCCGGCCTTGTACGCCTTCGCGAACGTCGCCTGGATCTGCGAGCCGATGCGCGCGGCCTTCGGGCGCACGATGTCGGGGTAGTAGCCGTCGACCTTCGCCTTCTCGGCGACGAAACGTCCGGCGTGGATGGTCGGCACGTACCAGGTGCCGTGCTTCTTCATGAGCGCGAAGATCTCGTCGTCCATGTACGTGCCGTGCTCGATGCTGGTCACGCCGGCGACGACCGCGCGGCGCATGCCTTCCTTGCCGTGGGCGTGCGCGGCGACCTGGTAGCCGTAGTCCTTCGCCGTGCGCACGATCGCCTCGATCTCCGGGACCATGAACTGCGGCGCGTCGCCCGACTTCGCGTAGCTCAGCACGCCACCTGTCGCGGTGATCTTGATGACGTCGCTGCCTTCCTTGTAGCGCTGGCGCACGGCCTGGCGCGCGTCGTCGACGCCGTTCACCACGCCCTGGGTCGGGCCCGGCGGGCCGACCAGGTACGACAGCTCGGAGTTCAGCCCATTGGTGGGGTCGGCATGGCCGCCGGTGGTGGCGATCGACTTGCCGGCGGCGAAGATCCGCGGACCGGGGACCAGCCCCTGGTTGATCGCGTCGCGCAGGTGCAGGGTGACTTCGCCGCCGAGGTCGCGGACGGTGGTGAAGCCGGCCTCCAGCGTCTTGCGGGCGTAGCCGACGCTGCGGAAGGCGAAGTCGACCGGGTCGAGGCGGAATCCTTCCGAGTAGCTGTCCGGGCTCGACTCACCGTCGAGGTGCACGTGCAGGTCGGTCCAGCCGGGCGAGCAGGTATGGCCCGCCAGGTCGATCGTGGCCGCGCCGGGGACGCTGGCGCGCCCCTGCAGCACCTCTGCGATCCGCCCCTCGCGCACGACGACGGTGTGCGGCCCGAGCACGCGGCCGGCGCGCGCATCGAACAGGCGCTCGCAATGCAGCGCGGTGGTTGCCGGGGCCGCGGGCGCGGCGTCCTGTGCGATGGCGGCAGCCGGCATGGCGGCAAGCACGCCGATCAGGGCGGTTCGAAGCATCGTCTGTTCCCCCATGGAGCGAGCGCCGATCATGGCAGGGGATGGGGCGCTGGGGTAGGCTTTCCGGCCGTTCCACGCAGTTGCCGCCGTGTCCGCCGAAGCGCCCGCCCCCGACCCCTCGACCTACCAGCCAGCCGTCCTGGAGGCCGCCGCGCAACGGTTCTGGGCGGACACCCGTGCCTTCGAGGTGACCGAACGGCCCGGGCGCGAGAAGTTCTACTGCCTGTCGATGCTGCCGTACCCGTCGGGCGCGCTGCACATGGGGCACGTGCGCAACTACACCATCGGCGACGTCATCAGCCGCTACCAGCGGATGACCGGCAAGAACGTGCTGCAACCGATGGGCTGGGACGCGTTCGGCCTGCCCGCCGAGAACGCCGCGATCAAGCACAGGACCGCGCCGGCCAAGTGGACCTACGCCAACATCGCGCACATGAAGGCGCAGCTGCAGGCGATGGGCTACGCCATCGACTGGTCGCGCGAGTTCGCCACCTGCCAGCCGTCGTACTACGTGCACGAGCAGCGGATGTTCGTGCGGCTGATGAAGCAGGGCCTCGCGTACCGCAAGAACTCCGTCGTCAACTGGGATCCGGTCGACCAGACGGTGCTCGCCAACGAGCAGGTGGTCGACGGGCGCGGCTGGCGCACCGGCGCGCTGGTCGAGAAGCGCGAGATCCCGCAATGGTTCCTGCGGATCACCGACTACGCCCAGGAACTGCTCGACGGCCTGGACGCACTGCCGGGCTGGCCGGAGCCGGTCAAGACCATGCAGCGCAACTGGATCGGGCGCAGCGAAGGCCTGGAGTTCGCGTTCGACGTCAAGGACACGGGCGAACAGGTGCGCGTGTACACCACGCGCCCCGACACGCTGATGGGCGTGACCTTCCTGTCCATCGCGGCCGAGCATCCGCTGGCGGTGCGCGCCGCGCGGACCGATCCGGAACTGGCCGCGTTCATCGCCGGGCTCTCGCAGGGTGGCGTGTCCGAGGCGGAGCTGGAGACGCAGGAAAAGCGCGGCCGCGACACCGGCCTGCGTGCGCTGCATCCGGTCACCGGCGAGGAACTGCCGATCTGGGTCGCCAACTTCGTGCTGATGGGCTACGGCACCGGTGCGGTGATGGCCGTGCCCGGCCACGACCAGCGCGACTGGGAGTTCGCGCGATCGCACGGGCTGCCCGTCCGGATGGTGGTGGTCGACCGCGCGGTGCTCGATGCCGTGCGCGAGATCGGCCACGACCTCGACGCCGGCGTGGGCGCCGACACGATGCGCGCCGCGCTGCGCGGCCGGAGCACGGACGCGTACAGCCTGTCCGCCGCCGTGGCGACCGTCGAGGACTTCGAGCAGGGCATCGCCGAGCGTGGCGCCTATACGGAGCGCGGCTGGCTGGTGAATTCCGGCGAGCTCGACGGGATGGACTTCGACGAGGCATTCGCGGCCATCGCCGCGCGCTTCGAGGCGGAGGGTCGCGGCACGCGCCGGGTCAACTTCCGGTTGCGCGACTGGGGCGTGAGCCGCCAGCGCTACTGGGGCTGCCCGATCCCGGTGATCCACTGCGACAAGTGCGGGGCGGTGCCGGTGCCCGAGGACCAGCTGCCCGTGCTGCTGCCTGAGGACGTCGAGTTCATGGGCACGGGCTCGCCGATCAAGGCGGACCCCGAGTGGCGCAAGACCAGCTGCCCGCAATGCGGCGGCGCGGCGGAACGCGAGACCGACACCTTCGACACCTTCATGGAGTCGAGCTGGTACTACGCGCGCTACACCTCGCCCGGCGCGGACACCCAGGTCGACGCGCGCGCCGACCACTGGCTGCCGGTCGACCAGTACATCGGCGGCATCGAGCACGCGATCCTGCACCTGCTGTACTTCCGCTTCTACCACCGGCTGCTGCGCGACGCGGGCCTGGTGCAGTCGGACGAACCGGCGCGCAACCTGCTCACCCAGGGCATGGTGATCGCCGAGACCTATTACCGCGAGGGCGAGGACGGCCGGCGGGAATGGATCAACCCCGCGGACGTCGACGTGGTGCGCGGCGAGCATGGCCACGTCACCGGCGCCACGCTGCGCGCGGACGGCCAGCCGGTGTCGATCGGCGGCGTCGAGAAGATGTCGAAGTCGAAGAACAACGGCGTCGACCCGCAGGCGATGATCGGCAAGTACGGCGCGGACACGGTGCGCCTGTTCTCGATGTTCGCGGCGCCGCCGGAACAGTCGCTGGAGTGGAACGAAGCCGGCGTCGAAGGCATGGCGCGCTTCCTGCGCCGCTTCTGGCGCGAGGTCGCGGCGCATGCCGCGCAGCCGGACCATCCGCAGGTCGATCCCGCCCGGCTGGATGCCGGGCAGAAGGCGATGCGCCGGCAGCTCCACGAAACCATCCAGAAGGTCGGCGACGACTACGGCCGCCGCCACAGTTTCAACACCGCGATCGCGTCGCTGATGGAGCTGCTCAACCACGTCGCGAAGTTCGGAGACCGGTCCGACCAGGGCCGCGCCGTGCGCCACGAGGTGCTCGAGACGATGGTGCTGCTGCTCAATCCGGTGACGCCGCATGCCTGCCATGCGTTGTGGCAGGTGCTGGGCCACGCCGAGCAGCTGCTCGAGGACGTGCCGTTCCCGAAGGTCGACCCGGCCGCGCTCGCGCGCGACTCGGTGACCCTGGCCGTGCAGGTCAACGGCAAGCTGCGCGGAACCATCGACGTCGCGCCGGACTGCAGCCGCGAGGCGGCGGAGGCGGCCGCGCTGGCCGACCCGGCGGTCGCGCGGTTCGTGGACGGCCTCCAGGTCCGCAAGGTGATCGTGGTGCCGGGCAAGATCGTGAACATCGTGGCCGCGTGACGACCCGGCCACCGACCGCACCGTACCTTGCCGCCCATCCCCCGCTGGCGCAGACTCGTTGCATGAAATCCACCGTCCTCCTGCTGCTCGCCCTCGTCCTGTCCGGCTGCGGTTTCCATCTCCGCAATGCGCTGGTGCTTCCCGAGGGCCTGGGCCCGGTGCGCGTCGAAGCGCGTGACCCCTACAGTCCGCTGGCCGACTCCCTGGAACGCGGGCTGGAGCGTGCCGGCGCCGTGCCCGCGGCCGATGGTGCCGAGGACGTGGCGGTGCTGGACCTGGTGGCAGAACGCTGGGGCAACACCCCGCTGAGCGTCGATGCGCGCGGCCGTGCCCAGGAGTTCTCGCTGCGCTACGCGGTGGTGTTCGAACTGCGCGGCGCGGATGGCGAGATCCTGGTGCCGCGCCAGGTGGTGGAGCTTTCGCGCGACTACGTGTCGCCGCCCACCAACTCGATCGGTACCGACAGCGAGCGCGAGATCCTTGCCCGCGAATTGCGCCGCGAGATGGGCGCTTCGATCCTGCGCCGCATCGACGCCGCCGCGCGCGGCGTGGCGGGCTGACGCCGCGCCGGCCTCGATGCAGGAACTCAAGCCGGACCGGCTGGCGGCACAACTCGAGGCCGGGCCCCTGGCCCCCGCCTGGCTGGTGGCAGGCCCGGAACCGCTGCTCGTCCAGGAAGCCGCCGATGCGATTCGCGCCGCGGCGCGCGCGGAGGGGATCACCGAGCGCGAAGTCCACGATGCCGACGGGCGCGACTACGACTGGAGCCAGTTGTCGGCGTCGTTCCGCGCGCCGAGCCTGTTCTCGCCGCGGCGGCTCGTCGAGGTACGGCTGCCCTCCGGAAAACCCGGCAAGGACGGCGCGAAGGTGCTCTCGGAATTCTGCGCGGACCCGCCGCCGGACGTCGTGCTGCTGGTGACCGCGGGCGAGTGGAGCCGCTCGCACGCAGGCAAGTGGACCGAGGCGATCGGCCGGGTCGGCCACGTCGTCGTCGCCTGGGCGGTGAAGCCCCACGAGCTGGTCGACTGGATCGAGCGGCGCGCGCGCAACCGCGGCTTGAAGCTGGAGCGCGACGCGGTGCAGCTGCTGGCCGAGCGGGTGGAAGGCAACCTGCTGGCCGCGGCGCAGGAGATCGACAAGCTGGTGCTGCTTGCCGACGGTGCGCCGGTGGACGCCGCGCGCCTGCAGGCGCTGGTCGCCGACGCCGCGCGCTACGACGTGTTCCGCCTGTGCGACGCGGCGTTGAATGGCCAGGCCCCGCAGGTCTCGCGCATGCTCGCCGGGCTCCGCGCGGAGGGTGAAGCGGTGCCGGCGCTGCTCGGGATGGTGTCGCGCGAACTTCAGGCGGTCGCCTCGCTCGCGCGCACGCAGGCGGGCGGGGGCAACCTCGCCGCCGCGTTCAAGGCGCAGCGCATCTGGGATTCGAAGCAGGCGATGTACCGCCGCGCGCTCGCGCGGCACGACGCGGCCCGGTGGGAGCGACTGGCGGTCGAGGTCGGCCGCGTGGACCGCACGTCCAAGGGACGCCCCCCGCCGGGGGCGACCGACGATGCGTGGCAGGCACTCGAACGGCTGCTGCTCGCGGCGGCCGACCGCCACGCCGCGGGACTGGTCGATGCCTGACCGGTCGTCGCGCCTGCTGGTGTTCTACGGCGGCACGTTCGACCCGGTGCATCGCGGCCACCTCGCGGTCGCCATCGCCGCAAGGGACCGATTGCAGGCGACCGTCCGCCTGCTGCCCGCGGCCGATCCGCCGCATCGCCCGCCCACCGGCGCCGACGGTGCGCAGCGCGCGGCCATGCTGGCGCTCGCAGTTGACGGGCAGCCCGGGTTGCGGGTGGACCTGCGCGAACTCGCGCGCGGCGACCCGTCGCGCACGATCGACACCCTGCGGGACGTCCGCGACGAACACGGCGACCGGCAGCCGATCGCGTTCGTCCTCGGCGCCGACAGCTTCCGCGGACTGCCTGGCTGGAAGGGCTGGCCGGCGCTCCTCGACGCGGCGCACTGGGTCGTCGCCGGCCGCGAAGGACATCCGCTGGAGGAGGGATTGCCGCCCCACCTCGCCGCGGCGATGCTTGGGCGACGCACGGACGATGTCGACGCGCTCCATGCCACCCCCGGTGGTTGCGTGCTGTCGCTGCGCCAGCCACTGGAACCCGTGTCCGCCTCGCGGATCCGCGCGCTCGCCGTGTCCGGCGGCGCCTGGAAGCACCTGGTCCCGGACGCGGTCGCGACGTTCATCGATCGTCACCGGCTCTACATGGCACCGGGCGCAGCCTCGGTGCAGGACACGCGCCCCCTATAATCCGATCCCGTCCCTTCCCCGGCCCGCCTGGAGCCCACGCCTCTTGACCAC
>CAMPJU010000061.1 GCA_946886995.1 uncultured Lysobacteraceae bacterium | reverse complement strand
TCCGGCGGCATGAAGCGCCGCGTGCTGATCGCCAAGGCGCTGTCGCACGAGCCGCGGATCCTGTTCCTGGACGAACCGACGGCCGGCGTCGACGTCGAACTGCGCCACGAGATGTGGCAGATGGTGCGGCGCCTCCGCGAACAGGGCACCACCATCATCCTGACCACCCACTACATCGAGGAAGCCGAGGAGATGGCCGACCGGATCGGCGTGATCCACAAGGGCGAGCTGGCGCTGGTGGAGGACAAGGCCACGCTGATGCGCAAGCTGGGGAAGAAGCAGCTCGCGCTCACCCTGCAGGCGCCGATCGACGCGGTGCCCGCGGCGCTCGACGACCTCCCCCTGGAGCTGTCCGAAGACGGCGCGACGCTGACCTACACCTTCGACGTGCAGGGCGGCGAGCGGACCGGCATCGCCACGCTGCTGCGGCGCCTGGCGGACCAGGGGCTCGATTTCCGCGACCTGCATTCGAGCGAGAGCTCGCTGGAGGAGATCTTCGTCGGGCTCGTGCGCGAGCGGGAGCAGGCCGGCAGGGAGGAGCGCGCATGACCGTCAACGTGCATGCCATCCGCGCCATCTACCGCTTCGAGATGGCCCGCACCTTCCGCACCCTGGGTGAGAGCATCCTGGCGCCGGTGTTGACCACGTCGCTGTACTTCATCGTGTTCGGCAGCGCGATCGGTTCGCGCATGGGCGACATCGACGGCGTCAGCTACGGCGCCTTCATCGTCCCCGGGCTGGTGATGCTGTCGCTGCTCGGCGAGAGCATCTCCAACGCGTCGTTCGGCATCTACATGCCCAAGTGGGCGGGCACGATCTACGAACTGCTGTCCGCGCCCGTGTCGACCCTGGAGGTCGTGCTCGGCTACGTCGGCGCGGCCGCCACCAAGTCGGTGATGCTCGGCATCCTGATCCTGGCGACCGCGCGGGTGTTCGTGCCGTACGAGATCGCGCATCCGGTCTGGGTCGTCGCGTTCCTCGTGCTGACCGCGGTCAGCTTCAGCCTGTTCGGCTTCATCATCGGGTTGTGGGCCGACGACTTCCAGAAGCTGCAGGTGGTGCCGTTGATGGTCATCACCCCGCTGACGTTCCTGGGCGGCGCGTTCTACTCGATCGACATGCTGCCGCCGGTGTGGCGCTCGATCACGCTGTTCAACCCGGTGGTGTACCTGGTCAGCGGTTTCCGCTGGAGTTTCTACGGGGTGTCGGACGTGGCGGTCGGGATCAGCCTGGCGGCGATCGTCGGCTTCCTGCTGCTGTCCCTGGCCGTGGTGTGGTGGATCCTGCGCACCGGCTGGAAGCTCAAGGCCTGAGCGCGCGCTGGATGTCCTCGAGCGCACGGCCGCGCGTCTCCACGCCGTTGCGCAGCAGCAGCACGCCCGACACCGCCATCGGCAAGGCGACCAGCGCGGTGGACGCCGCGAACTGCCCGAACAGGCCGGCCACGCCCAGGCCGGCGCCGATGATCCCGCCGAACTTCGAGCTGGCCGCCACCAGCCCGGCGCCGGTGCCACGCAGGTGCACCGGATAGATCTCGGCGGCATACGGAATGAGCATCGCGATGACGCCGCTGCTGCTGACCAGCAGGGCGACCGTCGCGGCGATGATCGCCGACGGAGCAGGGCTTGGCTGCAGGCCGGACGCCGCCAGCGCGAGCAGTGAAACGGTCGTCAGGGCGATGAACAGCACCAGCGCGCGGAAGCTGCTCCAGCGGTGGTACAGCCAGACCACCAGGGCGATGCCGGGCAGCGCGTATACCGCAGAACGCGCGAGCAACGCGCTCGCATCGCGCGGATCCACGCCGAGCCCGGCCAGGTTCACCGGCAACCAGAGCACCACGCCGAAGGTCACCAGCCCCCAGGCCAGTCCGCAGGTGAGCAGGCCCCACGTGATCGGCGCATGGCGTCCCCGCAGCAGCTGGCGCATGCCGGTGACGGGATGGACGTCATCGATCCCGGGGGCGCCGGGGTGGACCGGGGAGTCCACCTCGATCGCGGCCTTGCTGCCGGCGAACCGGCGCAATACCTCGCGTGCCTCGCTGGCCAGGCCCATGCTGGACAGGAACCGCGGCGATTCCGGGATGAAGCGATAGAGCAGCACGATCAGCGCGCCCGTCGGGAGGCCGAGCAGCCACAGCGCGCGCCAGCCGAAATGCGGTTCGAGCGTCGCCGCCGCGCCGGCTGCCAGCAGGTAGCCCGCGGACGTGCCGACGCCGCCGAGCGCGACGAGCAGCCACCCGCGATGCGCGGCAGGTACGGTCTCCGCCATCAGGGTGAACGTGATCGGCAGCAGCCCGCCTGCGGACAGCCCCATCAGGAAGCACATCGCCAGGTTCCAGCCGAATGCCGGCATGGCCCCGCAGATGGCGGTGCCGATGAACATCAGGGCGCCGAGGAGGATGGCCGCGCGCCGGCCCGCCAGGTCGGCCACCCGGCCCCAGAGCACCGAGCCGACGGTGGTCCCGGTCAGGGCGACGAGCGCCAGCCAGCTGGCCGCCGCATGGTCGATGCCGTATTCGAAGCTCATGCCCGGCAGCACGAATCCCAGGGTCGCGGGCTTCATCACGTCCACCGCGAGCGCCACGACCAGCACGACGACCAGGATGCCGTGGGCGCGGTTGAGCGGCACGTGGTCGGCCACGTGGAACTGCACCGCGGCGGCGCCGGCCTGCGCGGCGCGGCGCTGGGCAACGCGCGGCGCGACGCCGAAGGCGGCCAGGGCCAGTCCAGCGACAATCGCGGCCATGCCGGTCCACATCCCGGGCGTCATCGGCATCCCCACCATCTGCCAGTGGGTGTGCCGGCCCATCAGGAACATCGGTGCGTGCGACAGCACCCCCGCGACGATCAGCGCGCAGCCGGACCAGAAGGCGACGGGATGGTGGAAACCGATGCCGCCGGAACGCACGGCCTCAGGCCTGGTCGGTGCCGTCGTCCGCTGCGGGGGCGCCGAGCTGGAAGAACGGCTCGACCTTGCCCCTGATCTTCATCGTCATGGGGTGGCCGCGCCGGTCGAGTGCCTTGCCGACGGCGACCCGGACCCAGCCCTCGCTGACGCAATATTCCTCGATGTTGGTCCGCTCCTCTCCGTTGAAGCGGATCCCCACGCCGCGCTCGAGCAGGTCGGCGTCGTAGTGCGGGCTGCGGGGGTCGGTCGAGAGACGGTCGGGGAGCGTGCCGGGGTTGTTGTCGGTCATCGTGGTGCGGGGCTTGCGTCGGGAGGCGCAAGCATAGCCGCTCGGACGGGCAGCCAGTCCTCGATCACGCCGGCCACGTCGGGATGGCGGCGCGGGAAGCGCCACTGGCCGGTGTCGTCACGGCCGCCCGGGAGTTCCAGGTTGTGCGCTGCGCCGGGGAAGGTCGCGACCGTGAGGCGTGCCGGGTCGATGAGTCCGCGGATGCGCGGAAGGTGCAGGTCCGGGGTGACGACCGCATCGGCCTCGCCCTGGAGCACGAGCACGGGCATCTCCCACGCCCGCAGCGCTGTGCCCGGGTCGACGGCGTGGTTGCGCCGCCACCAGAAGAAGTCGTCGTCGGTGGCCGCCAGCGGCACGAGCGATTCCCACGCGGTACCGGCGGCGACACGGGACGAGGCGATCGCCGCTTCGGCATGCGCCGGGTCGGCGGCGGCCCGGAAATAGAGATCGACGTGTCGTCTGGCGGCATCGAGTTCGTCCGGCGAGAGGTCCGCACCCTGGAGCCGCCTGTGCACGCTGTCGCGTTCCTGCACCAATGGCGTCGTTGCGGGCGCGCCGCTGATCACCGCGAAATCCGGCCGTGCACCGAGCTGCGTCGCGATCGCGACGGTCCACAACGCCTGGCTGCCCCCGTGGACACCGATCCGCCCCTCATCGACGCCGGGTTGCTGCGCCACCCACGCGAGTGCGGCCTGCAGGTCGGCGCCGAGGTCGGCGAGGTCGGGGAAGCTGGTGGTCATCCACTCGCCATCGGATTCGCCGCTGCCGCGCTTGTCGTAGAGCAGCACGGCATGGCCGTGGCGCAGCCAGAAGTCGGCCGCGGAACGGTAGTTCCAGTCGGCGCGGGTGTTGTTGCCCGAGCCGTGGACCAGGACGACCGCAGGCAGGTTCGAACCGCCGGGCTCCAGGAATTCCCCGTGCAAGGTCGCGACACCGGAGTGCAACGTGACGGGCGAACGCGTGATGTCGAGCGGCGGTTCCGGGTGCAGCGCGACGACAAGCGTGTCCTTGCCCAGTGCGCTGGTTCCACACAGACCGGCCTCGCAGGGTGCCAGTTCGACCGCGCCCAGGCCGAACGGCAGTTCGACGGTCAGGGCATCGCGCTCGGCAGAGGCGGCCAGCGGCTCCCAGGCCATCCACAGCGCCGGGAGGTCGATCGTGGCCGCCTCCAGCGATGCCGGAAGGGCGAGCCTGACCGGCCAGGTGTCGCCGCGGAACGTCAGCGTGCCGCTCCAGTGGCCCTGCCATGCCGGGACTCCGGAGGCGAGTCCGGCCGTGGACGCGAACGCGAGGACGAGCGAGAGCAGGCGGGCGAGCAGCAGCGTCGGCATGGCGGCGGCACCGGGGACAGGTCAACCGGAGGGATGCCGGAACCGCCGGATGCGTCGCGTCAGGGCGGGTTGTGGTGCCGCACCTCGCGGATGCTGTCGACCCACAGGTCGCGCCAGCCCGCCGATTCCGGCTGCACCAGCGCCTCGTCCTCCACCCGCACCATCGCGTTGATGCCCTCGCGGCCCGCGTGGTCGAAGAACACCTGCGGCGTCGGCCGCATCGCGACCGTGCCCTGCACGACTTCGCCGTCCTCCAGCAGCAGCGACACCCGGTCGCCATCGGACAACTGGCGGATCACCCCTTCGAGCCGGGCGATCTGGTCGGCGTCGGTGTACACGCGGTCGGCGATGCGGGCCATGGCGGCGCTCCCGTGGTGGGTCGCCGCCATGCTGCGACCCCGCCCGTAGGAGCGGCGTGAGTCGCGACCCTGCTCAGTCGAGCAAGGGCGCGAGTCCTGTCCAGACGTGGTCGCGCAACTCGTCCTGCGCGTCGGCCACCGGATGCAGGTTGTCTTCCTGGAAGCTGTCGCGGGCGGTGGCGATGGGTTCCAGCAGGAACGGCACCAGGGCGGTGTCGAACTTGTTCGCCAGGAGCGGATAACTCGCCGCGAACTCCCGGGTGTAATCGGGCCCCAGGTTGGGCGGCATCTGCATGCCGACCAGCAGCACCTCGGCGCGCGCGCCGTGCGCGGCGCCGATCATCCATGCGAGGTTGCGGCGCATCGCGTCGATGGGCAGCCCGCGCAGCCCGTCGTTCGCGCCGAGCGCGATCACCACCACGGCGGGGCGGTGCCGGGCGAGGGCATCCACGATCCGCGCCTTGCCGCCGGCGGTCGTCTCGCCGCTGATGCTGGCATTGACGATGCGCCAGCCCGGATGCGTTGCCCCCATCCGTTCGCGGGTGAGCGCCACCCAGCCTTCGTCCGAGGCCAGGCCATAGGCGGCCGACAGCGAATCGCCCATCACCAGGACCGTACCCCGGTCTTCGGTGTCCTGCGCGGTCGCAATGGCGGGAGCGAACATGGCCAGGCCCAGCAGGACCCAGCCGATGGCACATTGTGAAAGCCGGCGGCGGCCGGAATATGGGAAGGTCATTCCCCCATTCTGACAGGACCTCCCGTGCCCGACAGCGACGCCGTGCCGACTGCCGCCCCCATCCTCCGCGTCGAATCGCTCGGCAAGCGCGTCGCGCTGCCGGCCGGGGACCTGGTGATCCTCGACGACATCGCGTTCGAGATCGCGCGCGGCGACAGCGTCGCGGTCGTCGGTGCCTCGGGGTCGGGCAAGAGCACGCTGCTCTCGCTGATGGCGGGGCTGGACGTGCCGAGCCGCGGCAGCGTCACCCTCGCCGGTGCGCCGATCTCCACGCTGGACGAAGACGGGCGCGCGAAAGTGCGCGGCGAGCAGGTCGGCTTCGTGTTCCAGAGCTTCCAGCTGCTGCCGTCGCTCACCGCGCTGGAGAACGTGATGCTGCCGCTGGAACTGCGCGGGGATGCCGATGCCGGCGCCCCGGCGCGACGCATCCTCGGCCAGGTCGGCCTGGGCGAACGCCTCGACCATTACCCGCGGCAACTCTCCGGCGGCGAGCAGCAGCGCGTCGCGCTCGCCCGCGCCTTCGTGACCGCCCCGTCGCTGCTGCTGGCCGACGAGCCGACCGGCAACCTCGACAGCCGCACCGGGCAGGGGATCATCGAGCTGCTGTTCGACATGAATGCCCGCGCCGGCACGACGCTGGTGCTGGTCACGCACGACGACCACCTGGCGACGCGTTGCCGGCGCCAGTTGCGGCTGGAGGGCGGACGCCTGGTCGGCGACACCACCGGCGTGGCGTCGCAACCGTGACCGGGATCCTCGGGCTGGCGTGGCGCCAGCTGCGTCGCGACCTGCGCGCGGGCGACGTGCGCATCCTGCTGGCGGCGCTGGTGCTGGCCGTGGTCGCCGTCACCGCGGTGGGATTCGTGACCGACCGCGCGGACCGCGCGCTCGCGCTGGAGGCCAACCGGTTGCTCGGCGGCGACGCGGTGGTGCGCAGCGACAGCGCGATCGACGGCCCGATCGCCGCCGCGGTTGAGGCCCACGGCCTGCAGAGCGCACGCACGGTCACGCTCAACAGCATGGTGCGCACCGGCGCCGGCGACGCCTCACGGTTGCAGATGGCGCAGGTGCGTGCACTGGGCGACGGCTTCCCGCTGCGCGGTGCGTTCCGCATCGCCGGCGCCGACGGCGTCGAGCGACAGGCCGGCGGCGTGCCGGCGCCCGGGACCGCGTGGCTCGCCCGCGCGGGCGCGGCGGCGCTGGGCGTGCGGGTCGGCGACACCCTCGAACTGGGCACGTCGCGGTTCACGCTTGCCGCGCTGGTGACCGCGGAGCCGGATGCCGCGTTCGACTACTTCGACGTGGCCCCGCGTGCCTTCATCAACCTAGCCGACCTGCCCGCGACCGGACTGGTGCAGGAAGGCAGCCGCGTCGGCCACCGCCTCGTCGTCGCCGGCGATTCGGGCGATGTCGCGGCGTTCGTGGCGGACGCGCGCGACGCACTGGGTCGCGGCCAGCGGATCGAGACGATCCAGGACACGCGGATGGAAGTGCGCTCGTCGCTCG
>CAMPJU010000060.1 GCA_946886995.1 uncultured Lysobacteraceae bacterium | reverse complement strand
CGGCGGCCCGGGCTTCAGCGATGTCGGCGACATCTTCGGCGACATCTTCGGGAACATCTTCGGCGGCGGGATGCGCGGGGGCCCGCGCCGTGGCGCGGACATCGGCTACGTGATGGAACTCGACCTCGAGGACGCGGTGGCCGGCACGGAGCGGCGCGTCGAGATCCCGACGCTGGCCGGCTGCGAGCCCTGCAAGGGCACCGGATCGGCCGACGGCAAGCTCGACAGCTGCGGGACCTGCCATGGCCGCGGCCAGGTGCGGATCCAGCGGGGCATCTTCACGATGCAGCAGCCGTGCCCGCACTGCGGCGGGCGCGGACAGGTCGTGTCCAACCCGTGCGAGCAGTGCCATGGCGCCGGCCGGATCGAGGAAGAGAAGGTCCTTTCGGTCAAGATCCCGGCGGGCGTCGACAACGGCGACCGCATCCGCCTGGCGGGCGAGGGCGAGGCCGGTCCGGCCGGGACGCCGCCCGGCGACCTCTACGTCGAGGTCCGCGTGCGTCCGCACGCCATCTTCCAGCGCGACGGTGACGACCTGCACTGCGAAGTCCCGATCCGCATCACCCAGGCCGCGCTGGGCGACGTGATCCAGGTCCCGACGCTCGACGGCGAGACCGAGATCCGGCTTCCGGCCGAGACCCAGGGCGGCAAGGTGTTCCGGCTGCGCGGCAAGGGCGTCAAGTCGGTGCGCAGCCGCTCCCCCGGCGACCTGTACTGCAAGGTCGCGGTCGAAACCCCGGTGAACCTCACCGCGCGCCAGCGCGAGTTGCTGGAGGAATTCGAAGCGACGTTCACCGGCGAAGGCGCGCGACGCCATTCACCGAAGGCCAGCACGTTCCTCGACGGCGTCAAGGGATTCTGGGACCGCATGGTCTCCTGAACGCGCTTGCGCGGAGATGCCCGCTGCCGCTAGGTTGGCGCGGTGATCCCGATCCCCGTGTTCCGTTTCGTGGCTGGCGCGCTCGTCGACGCCAACGATGCCGCATGGCGCGTGTTGGGCTTCGCTCCCGACGGCTCGCGCGACGCATTGGCCACCGCCCTCGATCCCGACCGGCTGCTCCCCGCGCTGTTCGCGCGACTCGGTCCGGATGCAGCGGCCGAACCCCTCCGGCACGAGGCGAGGCGGCGCGACGGAGGCGTCTGCTGCCTCGACCTCCACGTCGGGCCCGAGGACGACCAGGGTGGTCGCGTCGTCGCCGCCTACGACTGCACGCGCTGGCACGGCGTCGAAGCGCAGCTGCAGCGACGCCTGGCCTTCGAGCGACTGCTCACCGGGGCGTCGGCGCGACTCATCCGTGCCCGTGGCGGCGCGCTCGACGATGCGATCGTCGACGTCCTCGGCTCCGTCGGCGCGTTCTTCGAAGTCGATCGTGCCTACGTCTTCCTCGTCGACGACGCCGCCGGAACGCAGAGCAACACGCACGAATGGGTGGCCCCCGGCATCTCGCGCGAGGCCCACAACCTGCAGGACGTGCCGCTCGACACCTTCCCGTGGCTGATGCAGGGACTTCGGGCCGACAAGGCCTTCGAGGTTCCCCGCGTCGCCGACCTGCCACCGGAGGCGGTGAATGAACGCGCCGAATTCGAACGCGAGGGCATCCGCTCGATCCTGGTCGTCCCGCTCTGGCAGGGCGCCGCGCTGCACGGCTTCGTCGGCTTCGACGCGGTGCGACGCCACGTCGACTGGGGCGAACACTTCGTGGTCGGCCTGCGCCTGATGGCGCAGATGGTGGCGTCCGCGCTGGAGGCGCGCACGCTCGCCGACCGGCTCCACGACCAGGCGTTCCGCGATCCGCTGACCGGCTTGCCCAACCGCAAGTTGCTGGAAGACCGTTTCTCGCAGGCCGCCGGCCGGCTGCAACGCAAGGGCGCGGGCGTGCTGGTCGCGGTGATCGACGTGGACGACTTCAAGCAGGTCAACGACACCCGGGGCCATGCCATCGGCGACCAGTTGCTGTGCGAGGTCGGCCGGCGGCTGCAGGCGGCCGTGCGGGGCACCGACACGGTGTCGCGGATGGGCGGCGACGAGTTCGTGGTGCTGGCCGAGGAATGCGGGCCGGATGCACTCGCGCGGCTGGCGGATCGGCTGCTCGCCGCCGGCGATGCGCCCATCGAGGTCGATGGGCAGACGTTGCAGGTGGGCCTGAGCATCGGAATCGCGCGTGGCGGTGCGCCGACCGACGGGCTCGACGGCCTGCTGCGTGCCGCGGATGCCGCGATGTACCAGGCCAAGGCGGAGGGCAAGCATCGCTGGCTGGAAGCGGCCCGGCTGGGCTAGCCTGCCGGCATGGACGACGACAGGGACCTCCGCCTGCTGGTGCATGGCGCCTCCGGCCGCATGGGCAAGGCCCTGCTCAGGCTCGGCGCGGAGCAGCCCGGGATCCGCGTGGTGGCCGGCGTCTGTGGCGGCCGGCCCGGCCAGCGCGTGGTCGACGGCATCCCGCAGTTCGCCGCCAGCGAGGTCGCCGGCGCGCCTGCCTTCGACGTCGCGATCGACTTCAGCCGTCCGGCGGGCTTCGACCGCATCCTGTCGCTGTGCGTCGAGCGCCGCGCCGCGCTGGTGTCGGGCACGACCGGGCTGGAGGACGCACAGTTCACGCGGCTCGACGACGCATGCCGGCAGATCCCCTGCGCATGGGCGGCGAACTTCAGCCTTGGGGTCGCGGTCCTGTCCCGGCTGGTGGAACAGGCAGCCGGGATGTTCGCCGGCTGGGATTGCGACATCGTCGAGGCGCACCACAGCGGCAAGGTCGACGCGCCCTCGGGCACCGCGCTGGCACTGGGCGAAGTCGCGACCGCCGCGGGCGCGACTCCGCGCTATGCGAGCCTCCGGGCGGGGGACATCGTGGGCGAGCACCTGGTGCAGTTCACCGGCACCGGGGAGCGCATCGAGCTGGTGCACCGGGCCACCGACCGCGACGTCTTCGCCAGGGGCGCGCTGCATGCCGCCCGCCGCTTGCACGGCCGCGCACCCGGCCGGTACGGAGTGCGCGACCTGCTCGACTGAACACGAAGGGCGCCGCCCGGCCCGGAAAGCTGACCGGGCGCCCGGCGCGCGGCTGGCAGCGGCACCCCGGCGCAGGTAGAATTCCCGCTCGCCTGACCTCCAAGCACCGGACCGGCCTCCACCGCGTCCGCGGCTTGTTGCAGCCCGGATTCGAGGCCTTCCGCATGCACCAGCCAGCCATCCTCGTCCTTGAAGACGGCACCGTTTTCGAGGGCGACTCCATCGGCGCGCCCGGCCTGTCGGTCGGCGAGGTGGTGTTCAACACCGCGATGACCGGCTACCAGGAGATCCTCACCGATCCGTCCTACGCGCGGCAGCTGGTCACGCTCACCTACCCGCACATCGGCAACACCGGCGCCACCGCACAGGACGACGAGGCGCGCCGGGTCTGGGCCGCCGGCCTGGTGGTGCGCGACGTGCCCCGCCGTCCCTCCAGCTGGCGCAACGAGGTGGCGCTGCCGGAATGGTTGGCGGCGCGTGGCGTGGTCGGCATCTCCGGGATCGACACCCGCAAGCTGACCCGGACGTTGCGCGACGGCGGGGCGCAGGGCGGTGCGGTGATGGCGGGCGAGGGCATCGACGTCGAAACCGCGCTGGAGGCCGCTCGCAAGTTCCCCGGGCTCAAGGGCATGGACCTCGCGCAGGAGGTCAGCACCCGCGAGGCGTATGCGTGGCGCGACGGCCAGCTGGACCTCGACACCAACGCGTTCGCCCACGCCGAAGCGCGCTACCGCGTGGTCGCCTACGACTACGGCGTCAAGCTCAACATCCTGCGCATGCTGGCCGAGCGCGGCTGCGACGTGACCGTCGTGCCGGCCCGCACGCCGGTCGAGGAAGTGCTCGCGATGCAGCCCGACGGGGTGTTCCTGTCCAACGGTCCCGGCGACCCGGAGCCCTGCGACTATGCGGTCGCGTCGATCCGCACGCTGGTCGACCGCAGGGTCCCGACCTACGGCATCTGTCTCGGCCACCAGTTGCTCGCGCTGGCGGTCGGCGCGCGTACGGTCAAGATGAAATTCGGACACCACGGGGCCAACCATCCCGTGCAGGACCTCGCCACCGGCAAGGTCATGATCACCAGCCAGAACCACGGTTTCGCGATCGACGAAGCCACGCTGCCGGCCAACGTGACGGTGACCCACCGCTCGCTGTTCGACGGCTCCAACCAGGGCATCGCCCTGTCCGACGCGCCGGCGTTCTCGTTCCAGGGGCATCCCGAAGCCAGCCCCGGTCCGCATGACGTCGCGCCACTGTTCGACCGTTTCATGGGGAGCATGGAACAAAACAAGAGGAAGTCACCGTGAATCGTTTTCGTTTCGTCCTGCCCCTGCTGCTGGCCTTCTCGTACCTGGGCGCCGCCCAGGCGCGCGAGATCCCGGTCGGTGATTTCTTCAAGGATCCCGAGTTCACCAACGTCTCGCTGTCGCCGACCGGCGAATACATCACCGTGTCGGTGCCGCAGGGAGACCGCACGCTGCTGGCCGCCTTCCGCGTCGCCGACATGAAGCTGGTGGGGAAGTGGGACTACGGCGCGAAGAACCACATCGACCGCGTGACCTGGGTCAACGACGAGCGGTTCTTCATGTACGTGACCGAGAAGGTCGGCCGCTTCGACGCCCGTGTCCGGACCGCCGACGTGTACGCCAGCAACGTCGATGGAAGCCGTCGCGCGGACATCCCGAACGGCGGCACGTACCAGATCATGGACCTGCTCGAGAGCGACCCGGACAAGATCCTGGTGGCGCGCTCGATCGACTCCGCATACCTCTCGAAGATGGACGTGGACGACGGCGAGGTCCGCACCGTCGCCAGTTCCCCGCTGCGCTTCGGCGGCTTCATCATCGACCACGACGAGGAGCTGCGCTACGCCGTCGGCCAGAACGACGAAAACGAGGTGATCACCCTGCGCCGCGAGGACGGCGAATGGCGCGAAGTCCACCGGTCCGCGATGGGCGAGGCCGTGCGCATGCCCTGGGGCTTCGCCGAGGACAACAAGCGGGTGATCTTCTCCGCCAGCGACGAGGGCGAACCCTCCCGGCTGGTGATGGTGGACCCCGAGAGCGGCGAGGAGACATTGCTCACCCGCAACCCGAACGTCGATCCGGACGGCGTCGCGCTCGCCAGCAGCGACGGGAAGACGCTGCTCGCCGTCCGCTACCTCGACGGGCTGCCGCGCTACGACTTCGTCAACGCCGACCATCCGGAAGCAAGGACCTACGCCGGCCTGATCAACGCGTTCCCCGAGCGCGCCGTCTCGTTCCGCGGGATCAGCAAGGACGGGCGGTACATCCTGTTCACCGCGTACAGCGACGTCGACCCGGGCTCCTACTTCCTCTTCGACCGCGAGACCGGCAAGGCCAAGTTCCTGCTGTCGGCGATGGACTGGATCAAGCCGGAGGAAATGTCTCCGATGCACGCGGTCTCGTTCACCGCGCGCGACGGCACGAAGGTGCACGGGTACCTCACCGTCCCCCGCGGCTCCGTCGGCAAGAACCTGCCCCTGATCCTGCATCCGCACGGCGGCCCGCACGGTCCGCGCGACCAGTGGGGCTTCAACCCGGAGGTCCAGTTCCTCGCCAATCGCGGCTACGCGGTGCTGCAGGTCAACTTCCGCGGCTCCGGCGGCTACGGCAACGCGTTCGAGCGCATGGGCTACCGCAACTGGGGCACGACGATGGTCGACGACATGACCGACGCCGTGGACTGGGCCATCCGCGAGGGCATCGCCGACAAGGACCGGATCTGCACGTACGGCGCCTCCTACGGCGGCTATGCCGCCCTGCAGACGGTCGTGCGCGAACCGGACAAGTACCAGTGCACCATCGGCTACGTCGGCGTCTACAGCCTGCCGCTGATGTTCAGGGACGGCGACATCCCGGAAACAGAGAACGGGCGCAACTTCCTCCACCGCGTGATGCCGGAGACCGTGGCAGAGCAGCAGGCGCAGTCGCCCGCGTACAACGTCGACCGAATCAACATCCCGGTGATGCTGGTCCAGGGCGCCAAGGACGAGCGCGTGCCGATTTCGCAGTACGAGCTGCTGAAGGATCGGCTGACCGCGGCCGGCAAGCCGCCGGAAGTCACCGTGGTCGAGGCGAAGGAAGGCCACGGGTTCTACGACTTCCAGAACCAGGTCGACCTGTACACGAAGATGGAAGCGTTCCTCGACAGGCACATCGGTGGTCCGTCGCAGGCCACCGGCGGGGCGGCCGACTAACCCATGCCCAGGCGCAGCGACCTCAAGACCATCCTGATCATCGGCGCCGGCCCGATCGTCATCGGGCAGGCGTGCGAGTTCGACTACTCGGGCGCCCAGGCCTGCAAGGCGCTGCGCGACGAGGGCTACCGCGTGGTGCTGGTGAACTCCAATCCCGCCACGATCATGACCGACCCGGGCATGGCCGACGCGGTGTACATCGAGCCGATCAACTGGCAGGTGGTCGAGAAGATCATCGCCAAGGAGAAGCCCGATGCGCTGCTGCCGACGATGGGCGGGCAGACGGCGCTCAACTGCGCCCTGGACCTGGCCGACCACGGGGTGCTGGAGGCGCACGGCGTCGAACTGATCGGCGCCTCGCGCGACGCCATCCGGATGGCCGAGGACCGCGAGCTGTTCCGGGTGGCGATGGCGGAAATCGGGCTCGAGTGCCCGAAGGCGGAAGTGGCGCGCACGTTCGACCAGGCCGTCACGATCCAGGCCACCGTCGGTTTCCCGACGATCATCCGCCCGTCGTTCACCCTGGGCGGGACCGGCGGCGGCATCGCCTACAACAAGGAAGAGTTCGAGGAGATCGTCAAGCGGGGACTTGAACTGTCCCCCGTCGGCGAGGTGCTGGTCGAGGAGTCCGTGCTCGGCTGGAAGGAGTTCGAGATGGAGGTCGTCCGCGACACCGCGGACAACTGCATCATCGTGTGCTCGATCGAGAACCTCGACCCGATGGGCGTGCACACCGGCGATTCGATCACCGTCGCGCCCGCGCAGACGCTGACCGACAAGGAATATCAGATCATGCGCAACGCGTCGATCGCGGTGCTGCGCAAGATCGGCGTCGAGACCGGGGGCTCGAACGTCCAGTTCGCGATCAACCCGAAGAACGGCGACATGATCGTGATCGAGATGAACCCGCGTGTGTCGCGCTCGTCCGCGCTCGCGTCGAAGGCGACCGGGTTCCCGAT
>CAMPJU010000059.1 GCA_946886995.1 uncultured Lysobacteraceae bacterium | reverse complement strand
CGCGCAGCGATTCGAGCAACACGTGCCGGTCCTCGACCACGCCGTAGCGCTCGCGTAGCTTCGGTTCGAAGAACGCGCCGATGCCGGTCTCGAACAGCACGGTCTTGCCCGCCAGCGGGCTGGCGAGCAGTGCGCGGCACGCAAGGTCGATCCGGTTCTGGTCGTCGGGTGGCGCCCACTTCGACCACACGGCGCGCGGCGCGTTGCCGAACATCGCGCCGCCGTCGAGCTTCTGGCTGTTGCCGCTGATCGACCAGAGTTTCATGGCGCCGATGGTACGACCTCGGCACTGCCCACCGGGTTGCGCGGGTCGGTCCCGCCGGACAGCGTGCCGGACCGCCGGTCCCACGACACGGTCTGCAGGTTGCCCCAGGTGTCCTCGCCCGCGTTCACGGTGTGGCCCATCGCCTCCAGTGCCTCGACGGTTTGCGGCGACAGCGCGCCCGGCTCGGCGGAAATGACGTCGGGCAGCCACTGGTGGTGGATCCGCGGCAGTGCCGCCACTTCCTGCGCGTCGAGACCGGCCTCGTAACCGAGGATGCCGATCAGCACCTCGGTGATGATCCGGCTGCCGCCGGGCGCGCCGAGCGCGGCGACCTGGTCGTCGGATACCAGGATCGTCGGCGTCATGGAACTGAGCATCCGCTTGCCCGGCGCCACCGCGTTCGCCTCGAAGCCCATCACCCCGAATGCATTCGGCGTGCCCGGCTTGAGCGCGAAGTCGTCCATCTCGTCGTTGAGCAGCACGCCGGTGCCGGGCGGGACCAGCCCGGACCCGTACAGCAGGTTGATGGTCTGGGTGGCGGAAACGATGTTGCCCTCGGCGTCGATGATCGAGAAATGCGTGGTCTCGTCGTCCTCGAGCGGCGCGGGCGTCCCGGACAGCAACGCGCTGGGCGTCGCGCGCGACGGGTGGATGGTCGCGCGCAACCCGGCGGCGTAGGCGGGGTGCACCAGGCGCTCGACCGGCACCCTGGTGAAGTCCGGATCGCCCAGGTAGATGGTGCGGTCGCGATAGGCGCGGCGCATCGCCTCGACCATCAGGTGGGTCCGCTCGGCATCGCCGAGCGAGCCCAGGTCCCACCCTTCGAGGACCTGCAGCATCTGGGCCAGCGCGACGCCCCCGGAGGACACCGGCGGCGCGGTGACGACGCGCCAGTCGCGGTAGCCGAACTCGATCGGCGCGCGTTCGCGCACGGCGTACTCCGACAGGTCGTCGGCCGTCCATTCGCCGCCGGCCGCCGCCACGCCCGCCCGCAGCTTTTCGGCGACGTCGCCGCGGTAGAAGCCGTCGAAGCCTTCCCGCGCAAGGATCTCAAGCGTCCGTGCCAGGTCCGGCTGGCGCAGCACCTCGCCCGTTTCCAGGACGTCACCGTCGGCCTCGAACACGGCCACGCTGCCGGGGTAGCGCCGCATGACCTCGGCGCGCCGGCGATGGCCCCGCTCCAGCCGGTCGTACACGGGGAAGCCGGCGCGCGCGATGCGGATCGCGGGCGCCAGCGTGGTGGCCAGGGGCAGCTCGCCGTACTCGGACGCCAGGTGGACGAGTGCCGCGGGCAGGCCCGGGATGCCCGCCGACCACGGTCCGTTGGTGGCGCGGTCCCGGTCCAGTTCGCCGTCGGCGTCCAGGTAGGCCTCCGGCGTGGCGGACCGGGGCGCGACCTCGCGCGCATCGATGAAGACGTCGCGACCGGTGCCTGCGTCGTGCAGCAGGAACAGTCCACCGCCGCCCAGGCCGGAACTGATCGGCTCGACCACCGACAGGGTCGAGGACACCGCGACGGCGGCGTCGAAGGCATTGCCGCCCTGCGCCAGGATCTCCAGGCCGGCATCGGTCGCCAGGTGGTGCGCGCTGGCGATCGCCGCGCCAGGCGGCTTGTCGCCTTCGGCCGCCAGCGCGGGGACGGCGAAGCCGGAAAGGCAGGCCACCAGCCAGCCGGTTGCGGTCAGCAGCGCGTTCTTCATGGGGTTCCTTCTTCCTGTAGCCGCAACAGTTTCGCGAGCAGGTCGCCGTGCGATTCCGGATGCCCCGCGTCCGGGTCGATGCACTCGACCGGGCAGACCACCACGCATTGCGGCTCGTCGAAATGGCCCACGCATTCGGTGCAGCGCGCGGGGTCGATCAGGTAGATGGTCTCGCCCTGGGTGATGGCGCGATTGGGGCAGACCGGCTCGCAGACGTCGCAGTTGACGCAGCTCTCGTTGATCTTCAGCGACATCGTCGTGGGGCAACTACGTCGTCGGGGAAGGCGCGCCCGCGGCGATGCGGGCGCGCCGGCGCATCAGCGTGCTTCGACGAACACGTACGTGACGCCACTCGGCTTGAGCGCCTCGTGCACGCGCTGGTTGTCGGCGGCATCGCCGATGAACAGCACGCGCACGCCTTCCATCGAGCCCGGGTCGACGTCGCCGAACGCGGCGATGATCAGGTCGGCCATCCGCGACGATGCCGGCGAACCGAACGCCAGCATGTTGCCGGCCAGGATCCCGCGGGCGATGTCGACCTGGGCCTTTTCCAGCAGTCGCTCGTACTCGCCCTCGAAGCCCGGCGTGGACTCGGCCGGCAGGTAGTACAGGTACGGACTGTTGGTGATGCCGCCGAGGTTCCGGCGGACGACTTCCATCAGGTAGTCGCCCCAGGCGGCATCGTCGTCGGTGGTCGGCGCCGTCAGCGGCGCGGGCGCCGCGTTGGCCGCATCGCCTTCGGAATCGCCGTCGCCGGCGCCCTGGCAAGCCGCCAGCGACAGCATCAGCAGTGCAATGAACAACGCGCGGATGGTGGTGGTCATGGTTCCCCCGAAATTTCCAGGTCAAGCAATGGTGCGCTGCCATTCGGCCTGCAGCGCTGCGGCCACCGCTGGCGGCACGAATCCCGAGACGTCCCCGCCCAACCGGGAGATCTCGCGCACCAGCGAAGATGAAATGAAACTGTATTGCTCGGCGGGCGTCAGGAACAGCGTTTCCACCTCGGGGATCAGGTGCCGGTTCATGCTGGCCAGCTGGAACTCGTACTCGAAATCGGACACCGCGCGCAGGCCGCGGATGAGCACCCCGCCGCCGACCTCGCCGACGAAATGCGCGAGCAGCGAATGGAAGCCGCGGACCTCGACGTTGGGCAGGTGGGACAGCGCGCCGCGCGCCAGTTCCACGCGCAGGTCGAGCGGGAGCGCCGGCTGCTTCGCGGGGCTTTCCGCGACGCCGACGACCAGCGTCTCGAACAGGTTCGCGGCACGCTCGACGAGGTCGACGTGGCCGTTGGTCACCGGGTCGAAAGTGCCGGGGTAGACC
This sequence comes from uncultured Lysobacteraceae bacterium, assembly GCA_946886995.1. Next base: position 3,909 of record CAMPJU010000059.1, on the reverse strand, counting down.
GCGATTCGGGTGCGGGCCGCGCTCATCCGGGGCAGTCTATCAGTCGGTCGCCGCCGGCACGGGCGCAGGAGCGGCACGCCTGAGCAGGGCATAGCGCACGTCGCGGGTCCGTCCCTCGCGGTGGAGCGTCCAGCCGTCGGGGAACCCGGCGGCATGGCTCGCCGGGGACTCCACGTAGAGCCACGCATCGTCGGCAAGCCAGGGGGGAAGCGCCGCGATCGCCTGGTCCCAGAGGCCGCCGGCAAAGGGCGGGTCCAGGAACACGATGTCGAACCGTCCGTGCAGGGGTGCGCGCAGCCAGGCGAGCGCGTCGGCGCGGTGGACCCGGGCATGGTGGGTCGCGCCCAGGCGTTCGATCGTTGCCCTGAGCCCCTCGCAGGCGCGCGCGTCCTGTTCGACCAGGTGCGCCTCGCGCGCGCCACGCGACAGCGACTCCAGGCCGAACGCACCACTGCCGGCGAACAGGTCCAGCACGCGCGCGCCGGACAGCCTCGGCTGCAGCCAGTTGAAGACGGTTTCCCGCACCCGGTCCGCGGTGGGCCGCAGGCCGGGGACATCGGGGACGGGCAGCTTCGTGCCGCGCCAGCGGCCACCGATGATGCGCACGCTTCCGGCGGGCGTGGACCGGTCGCGTTTCATCGGGTCGCGCAGGGGGCGGGTGCTAGCATTCCGCCATTCTCGCGCATCCCCACAAGGGCCCGGAATGGCCAGTTTTTTCCGCTTCGGGAAGTCCGGGGCGCCCGCCGAAGACGCCCCGCCGGAAGCCGTCCCGGCACCGGCAGCCGAAGGCACCGCCGGCTGGCGGGAACGGCTGCGCGGCAGCACGTTCGCGCGCAGCCTCGGCGGCCTGTTCTCGCGCAACCCGCGGCTCGACGACGACCTGCTCGACGAGATCGAGACCGCACTGCTGACCGCCGACGTCGGCGTCGGCGCCACCACCCAGCTGGTCGAAGGCCTGCGCAAGCGGATGAAGGCGCGCGAGTTCGCCGATGCCCAGGCGCTGTTGCAGGCGCTGCGTGCCGACCTGGTCGCGCTGCTGGCCCCGGTGGCGGTGCCACTGCGGCTGGACACCGGCGCCCGCCCCTTCGTGCTGCTCACCGTGGGCGTCAACGGCGTCGGCAAGACCACCACGATCGGCAAGCTGGCGCGGCGGTTCAAGGACGAGGGACGCTCGCTGATGCTCGCCGCCGGCGACACCTTCCGGGCCGCCGCGGTCGCCCAGCTGCAGGCCTGGGGCGAGCGCAACGGCGTGCCGGTGGTGGCGCAGGGCCAGGACGCCGATGCGGCATCCGTCGCCTTCGATGCGTTGCAGGCGGCGAAGGCACGCGGCACCGACGTGCTGATCGCCGACACCGCCGGGCGGCTGCACACGCAGAAAGGCCTGATGGACGAGCTCGGGAAGATCCGGCGCGTGCTGGGCAAGCTCGACCCCGCGGCGCCTCACGAGGTGTTGATGGTGATCGACGGCACCACCGGCCAGAACGCGCTGTCGCAGCTGCGCCAGTTCCATGCTGCCGTCGGCGTCACCGGGCTGGTGGTGACCAAGCTCGATGGCACGGCAAAGGGCGGCGTGGTGTTCGCGCTGGCCCGGGAATTCGGGATCCCGATCCGGTTCGCCGGGATCGGCGAGCGCCCGGAGGACCTGCGCGTGTTCGACGCCGAAGCGTTCGTCGACGCGTTGCTGCCCGGGTCGCTCGGCAGCGGCTGACATGGCATCGCGCCGCGGACTGGCCTGGATCCTCGCCGGGGGATTGCTGTTGCTGCTGGTCGTCGCGGCGACGCTGATGTTGCAGGCCGACCGCGTTGCCCGGTTCGCGCTCGGCCAGGCGGGGGACGCGCTGGGCCTGGAGATCACCGCTTCCGGCGCGGCCGAGTACCGGTTGCGCGGCACGCCGCGGCTGGTCGTGCGCGACGTCGTGGCCCGCGCTCCCGGCGCTGCGACCCCGGTACTGGTCGCCGACCGCGTACTGGTGTCGCTGCCATGGTCCACGTTGCGCGGCAGGCTGCAGGTGCTGGAGTTCACGCGCATCGAACTCGACGCCCCGGTGCTGGACCTGGGCGCGATGCAGGACTGGCTGGCCACGCGCCCGCCTGGCGACGGACGGGTGCCGACGTTGCGCGAGGGCATCGCCGTCGAGGACGGCACCGTCGTCGCCGAAGGATGGCGCGTCGAGGACGTCGACCTTGCCATTCCCTCCCTGCACGCCGACCGCCCGGTGCGTGCCCACGCGTCGGGACGTTACCTCGCAGGGACGGCCAGCGTTCCCTTCGACCTGCACGGCGTGCTGGACCGGCCTTCCCCGGGCAGCGCGCTTGGCATCGCCGGAATCGCGACGGTGGTGCGCGAGGGCTGGCGCCTCCCTGCCCGCCTGCGGCTCGGCGGGACGTGGCAGACGGGCGACGAGGGATGGGGCATCGCGCGCATGAAGTTGAGTGCCGATGCGACGTCCGAATCGGGCGACGCGCGGGCACGGTTCGCGCTCGGGCTGGTCGCGCCGCTGCGGTTCGTCGATGACCGGACCAGCCTCGCGCCGTTGCACGTCGCCGTCCGGCCAATCGGTGCGGCGGATGCAAACCCGGTCCCGCACCTCGACGCCGCCGGCACGTTCGTGCTTTCGGACGTCCTGGCGCTGGACCTGGACGGCACGATCGACCGATGGCCGCAGGCATGGCCCGCGTTGCCGGCGCCGCTTGGCGATGCGACGGCATCGACGGCATTCGACCTGCGATACACCGGCGACATCGCCCTGGACGATGTCGCCGACCTCTCGCTGGCGCGGGAAGATGCGCACGCCAATGCACGCCTGCGGCTGCCCGCGATCACCGCATGGATGGATTCCGCAGGGACCGGGACGCCCCTCCCGCCGATGGATGCCACCGCGTCGGTGCCCACGCTCGAAGTCGCCGGCGCGACCCTGCACGGCGTGGAACTGACCCTCGACGACCCGGCCGTCGACAGCGATGACTGACAGCGTCGCCGATCGCCTGCTGCACTGGTTCGACCGAGCGGGCCGCCACGACCTGCCGTGGCAGCACCCGCGCAGCCCGTACCGCGTCTGGCTCTCCGAGATCATGCTGCAGCAGACGCAGGTGCAGGTAGTCGTGCCGTACTTCGAACGGTTCGTCGCCGCGTTGCCGACGCTCGCATCGCTTGCGGCCAGCCCGCTCGACGACGTCCTCGCCCTGTGGTCGGGACTGGGCTACTACGCACGTGCGCGCAACCTGCATGCCGCCGCGCGACTGTGCGTCGAGCGCCACGACGGCGCGTTGCCGCGCGACCTCGACGCGCTGGTCGCGCTGCCCGGCATCGGCCGCAGCACGGCCGGCGCGATCCTCGCGCAGGCCTGGGGCGACCGCGCGCCGATCCTGGACGGCAACGTCAAGCGCGTGCTCGCGAGGTTGCATGGCGTCGAAGGATGGCCGGGCACGCCCGCGGTCGAGAAGACGCTGTGGATGCATGCCGAATCGCAGCTGCCCCACGACCGGCTCGCCGATTTCACGCAGGCGCAGATGGATTTCGGTGCGACGCTCTGCACGCGCCACGATCCCGCCTGCGCGTCGTGCCCGCTGGGCGCGCAGTGCGTCGCGCTGCGCGATGGACGCGTCGCCGAACTGCCGACGCCGAAGCCCGGGAAGCCGCTCCCGGAACGCGAGTCGACCGTGTTGTGGCTGGAAGACGTGCTGGGGCGCGTGCTGTTGCAGCGGCGTCCGGCAAGCGGCGTCTGGGCGGCGCTGTGGTCACTGCCGCAGGCGGACGATCCCGGGCAGGCGCGCGCCTGGTTCGAGTCGAATGTGAGCGGGAACGTCGACTTCGACGCCGCCGATCCGGTCACGCCCGTAGCGCATGCCTTTCCGCACTCCCGGCTGAAACTGCACCCGCTGCGCTGGCTGTCGCTCGCACCGCGGCAC
>CAMPJU010000058.1 GCA_946886995.1 uncultured Lysobacteraceae bacterium | reverse complement strand
GTACAGGCGCAGCCGCGTGCGCCAGGCGGGGCTGGCGCGGGTGGGAACCGGATTCATGCGAAAAGCTTACTCGCGTGTTTTCGAGGCCGTGTGCGACAATGCGCGCCCTGCGGCGTGCCCTGGCCCCGCGGAACGGTCCATGCGCCCGTAGCTCAGCCGGATAGAGTAGTGGCTTCCGAAGCCATTGGTCGGGGGTTCGAATCCCTCCGGGCGCGCCACTGTTCCGCGAGTCGGCTCGCCAACAACCGTCCCATCAACTGTTCATTCGCGGCCGCGCCGCGTGCCTGGGTGGATCGTGCGCAACTACGACCTGGACTTCCTCAAGAAATTCTCGCTGGTGATCGGCTTCCTGGTGCTGGTCACCCTCGGTCTCCTGCTGTTCGCCAACTACCTGCACGGCACGCTGCCGCGGGACCCCAATCCGTCCGTGGCGGCGCGCATCGATGCCCGCATCGCACCGGTCGGCGCGGTCTACGCCGGCGAGACCGGTGCCGCCGCGCAGGCCGCCGCGGCAGCGGCTGCGGCCGAAGCCGCGGCCTCGCAGGTGGCCTATGGCGGCACCCTGGACGGCGCGACGATCTACCAGAACCTGTGCGGCGGCTGCCATACCGCCGGCGTCGCCGGCGCCCCGAAGCTGGTGGCGGCCGCGTGGACCGCGCGCATTGCCCAGGGCATGGACGTGCTGCACGCCCACGCCATCGAGGGCTACCAGGGCGACGCGGGGATCATGCCGCCGAAGGGCGGCAACCCCGCGCTGACCGACGAGCAGGTCGTGGCCACGGTCGACTGGATGGTCGAGAACCTCGAATAACGCAGCGCCGGTCGCCCCACGGCGAATCCAGCGTGATCCGACGCCGCCTCCGGGCGGCGTCTTCATGTCCGGGGCTTATCATTCACCGATGGCCCAGCCCCCGTTCCCCACGCCCGAGGTCGCCGCCGACCCGGATGCGCCTTCGCAGATGCTGGAAGGCCCCGCCGGGGCGATCGAGGCGGCCGTCGAGTACCCCGAAGGCGCCGCCCGGCCGGTGGTCGCGGTCCTTTGCCATCCCCTGCCCACGGAGGGCGGGACGATGCACAACAAGGTGGTCACGATGGCGGCGCGCGCGCTGCGCAAGTGCGGCGCCACGACCGTGCGCTTCAACTTTCGTGGCGTCGGCGATTCCGAAGGCGCCTTCGACGACGGCCGCGGCGAACTGGAAGACCTGCGCACCGTGGTTGCCTGGGTCCGCGAGCAGCGCCCGGAGCACCAGCTCTGGCTGTGCGGCTTCAGCTTCGGCGCCTACGTGTCGCTGCGTGGCGCGGTGGAGCTGGCTGCGGATGCGGTGATTTCGATCGCCCCGCCGGTGGGACGCAGCTGGGACTTCTCCAACGTCCAGCCGCCCGCGGTGCCGTGGCTGGTGATCCAGGGCGACGCGGACGAAGTCGTCGACGCGAACGAAGTGGCCGCCTGGGTGGAGAAGATGCCCGAGCCGCCGGAGCTGGTGCGGATGCCGGAGGCCGGCCATTTCTTCCACCGCCGACTGATCGACCTGCGCGGCGCCATCAAGCACGGCATCCGCGACTGGCTGCCGCCCGAGCAGGGCGCGAATGGCTGACCGCGCGGCGGCGCCGGCCCCCAGCGAGGCGTACGCGGCCGGTGTGGCACGGGGCGACTGGGAGCAGGATGCGGCGCAACTGCCCGCCCTGGCCGAACTCGACCGGATCCACGCCGCCCTGGCCGACGCGCCCGCGCGCGGCCTGCTGGGCCGGCTGTTCGCCGGGCGCCCGGAAGCCCCGCGCGGGCTCTATCTCTGGGGCGGCGTCGGCCGCGGCAAGACGTTCCTGGTCGACCTCTTCTTCGACGGCCTGCCGGTCCCGGCCGCCGCCAAGCGCCGCACCCACTTCCACCGGTTCATGCGCGAGGTGCATGCGCAGTTGCGCGCCCACGCCGGCGAGCGCGATCCGCTGGCGGCGATCGCCGGGGAGTGGGGCCGCGAGCTGCGGGTGCTGGTGCTGGACGAGTTCTTCGTCAGCGACATCGGCGACGCGATGCTGCTCGCGCGCCTGCTCGACCGCCTGTTTGCCGAGGGCGTGGTGCTGGTCACGACCTCGAACACGCCGCCGGACCGGCTGTACGCGGGGGGACTGCAGCGCGCGCGCTTCCTGCCGGCGATCGAGCTGCTGAAACAACACTGCGTCGTCCTCGAGCTCGACAGCGCGACCGACTACCGCCTGCGCGCGCTGACCCGGTCGCCGGTGTACCGCGCGCCGCTGGACGCGGATTCGGGCGACTGGCTGCACAAGCGCTGGGACGAACTGACCAGCGGCGTGCCACACGAGGACGGTCCCCTGGTCATCGAGGGCCGTGCGATCCCCGTGCGCGGGCTGGCCGAAGGCCACGCCTGGTTCGACTTCGACGCACTGTGCGAAGGCCCGCGCGCGACCGCGGACTACATCGAGATCGCGCGCGAGCACCACACCGTGCTGCTCGGCGGCATCCCGCGGTTCGACGCCCGCAACCAGGACGATGCCGCACGCCGTTTCGTGCACCTGGTCGACGAGTTGTACGACCGGCACGTCAACCTGGTCTGCACCGCGGATGCCCCGCCGCACGAGCTCTACCCCGGCGAACGGCTGCGCGGCGCGTTCGAGCGCACGGCCTCGCGGCTGATCGAGATGCAGTCGGCCGAGTACCTGGCGCAGGAGCATCGGGGCTGAACGGTCGAGAATCGCCCCGGGAACCGATAGCATCGGGTCGCGGTCGGAGGTTCCGGTCGGGCGCGGGTCGAGGGGATCGATGATCGAGCTGGAGGGGGTGCGGCGGAGCTACCGCACCGATGGCGGCACCGTGCATGCGCTGGACGGCGTGGACGTGCGCATCGGCGCGGGCGAGTTCGTGGCGGTCACCGGGCCGTCCGGCTCCGGCAAGTCGAGCCTGCTCAACATCCTCGGGTGCCTTGACCGGCCCGATGCCGGCCGGTACCTGATCGAGGGCGAGGACGTCGCCGGCTTCGACGACGAGGCCACCAGCGACATCCGCAACCGCCGCATCGGCTTCGTCTTCCAGAGCTTCCACCTGCTGCCGCGGTTGACCGTGCTGGAGAACGTGCTGCTGCCGCTGCGCTTCCACCGCGAGCCGCCCGACTGGGTCCACGACCACGCGGCCGAACTGCTGGAGCGCGTGGGCCTGTCCGACCGCAGCCACCATCGCCCCAACGAACTGTCCGGCGGACAGGTGCAACGTGCCGCGATCGCGCGGGCACTCCTGTTGAAGCCCGCGCTGCTGCTCGCCGACGAACCGACCGGCAACCTGGACTCCAAGAGCGCCGCCGACGTGCTGGGCCTCATCGACCAGGTGCACCGCGGCGGCCAGACCGTGGTGCTGGTGACCCACGACCACGACGTCGCCGCGCATGCGCCGCGCGGCATCCGGCTGCGCGACGGAAGGATCGAACACGATGGCCCGCATTGACCCCCGCGCACTCGCCGTGGCGATGCTGCTGCCGTTCGCGGCACCGGCAGCGGCCGTCGTCCTGACCGGCGAGGTGCAGGCGGTCGATGCGCAGGTGATCCTGACCCCGCCGGCCAACATGTCGCCGGTGGTGATCCGCTACTTCGTCCCCGAGGGCGAGCGCGTGCGCAAGGGCGACGTCGTGCTGCGGATCGATCCCGGGCAGGCGGGCAGCAACGTGCGCGAGATGGATGCGCAGATCGAGCAGGCGCGCGCCCGCGCCGCCAAGGAACTGGCCGGGCTGCGGGTGGCGGCGGTCGACGCGCGGATCGCGCTGGCCGATGCGGAAGCGGCGCTGGAGACCGCACGGATCGACGCGGCCATCCCGGAGGAACTGGTGTCCGCGCTCGACTACGACAGGTACCAGGGCGAGTTCGACCGTGCCAAGCGCGAGCACGCGCTCAAGCGGGAGGAGCTGGCCACCGCGGAAGCCGCGGTGGTGCGGCGCGAGCGCGACGGCGAGCTGGAGGTGGAGCGGCTGCGGGTGCTGCGCGAGTACAACGCCGCGCAGATCGAAGTCTCGGAAGTGCGTGCGGACCGCGACGGCGTCGTGGTGCACGGCTTCAACAACAACTGGATCGGCGGAAGGATCGACGAGGGCTCCTCGACCATCCCCGGCGGCAAGGCCGGCGAGGTCGTGGGCGGCGGCGAGATGCGCGTGCGTGCCTGGGCGCTGGTGCCCGACCGGCGCGGCCTGGACATCGGGCAGCCGGTACGGGTCGCCTTCGATGCGCTGCCGGGCACCGCGCTCACCGGGCGGGTCACCGCGATCGCGGGCGCGCCGGAACGTCGCGAGGAATGGGGCGACGGTCGCTACTTCGCCATGGACATCGCGTTGCCGGAGCACGACCTGGCGCTGCTGCCGGGCATGAGCGTGCGGGTCATCGCCGACCCCGACGCGGTGGGCGAGGCGGGCGCGGTGCCGGCGACGGAGGAAGGGCCGTGAGGCGCGGCGCGATGGCGCTCGCGATGCTGCTCGGCTGCCTGCCCGCGGTGGCGGGCGCCGCGACCCTGCGCATCGACGGCGAGGTGTACGCGCGCCGGACGTCCGCGCTGATGCCGCCCGCCGTCGACACGCTGTGGCAGTTCAACATCACCCAGCTGGCGCCGGATGGCTCGCCGGTGGAACAGGGGCAGGTGGTCCTCGCCTTCGAGGGCAACCAGCTCACCCAGCAGCTGCTCGCGAAGAACAGCCAGCTGGCCGAGAAGCAGCGCGAACTCGAGCGCCTGGTGCTGGACCTCGCCGAGCGCGAGCGCACCGAGCGGCTGGCGACCGCCGAGGCCGAGGCGAACCTGGACAAGGCCGAGCGCAAGACCAGCCAGCCGCGCGAGGCGGTCGCCGGCATCGAGTACCGCAAGCTGGTCGTCGCGCGCGCGCAGGCCGAACGGAAACTCGAACTGGCGCGGCAGCGCGAGCGCCTGGCCGCGGTGCAGCGGCGCGAGGAACGGCGGCTGCTCGAATCGGAAGTCGGGAAGCTGCGCGGCGACATCGCCGAGCTGCAGGAATGGATCGCCTCGCTCAACGTCACCGCGCCGCGCGCGGGCCTGATGATGCACAAGAGCAGCTGGGGCGGAGAGAAGTACGACGTCGGTTCGCAGGTGTGGCGTGGACAGGCCGTCGCCGAGATCCCCGACACGTCGACGCTTGCGGTGCGCGCCGAGTTGCCCGAGCGCGACCTGCAGCGGGTCGAGGTGGGTGCGCCCGTGCGCGTGGTGGTGGAAGGCGGCGCCGGCATCGCGGTGCGGGGCACGGTCGAGTCCATCGGCCGCGCCGTGCGCAGCAAGTCCCGCGTGCAGCCGATCCCGATCCTGGACCTGGAGGTCGCGCTGGACGATCCGTCGGCGGCGCTGAAGCCCGGCCAGGCCGTGCGCGTGGAAATCGAGGTCGACCGGTGATCCGCACGTTCCGCGCCGCAGCCGCCATGGCTGCGATGCTGTCGCTTGCTGGATGCGGCGACACGGACGCACCCGCCGCGGTCGAGCGCGTCGCGCCCGCCGACATCCAGCTCACCGTCTCCGCGGAAGGCGAACTCAAATCCTCCAGGGCCACCACGCTCCTGGTGCCCGGCAGCCAGTGGGCCGAGCGCCGCCTGGAATGGATGGTCGACGAAGGCAGCACGGTGGCGAAGGACCAGGTGCTGGCGCGCTTCTCGGCCGAGTCCGGCGAGGTCGAGCTGGCACAGGCGCTGCTGGACCTGCAGCGCAACGCGCTGGCACGGGCGGCGAAGGAAGGCGAGCTCAACGCGACCCAGGGCCGCGTGGCCGTCGACCTGTCGCAGGTCGGCGTGCAGCTGGGCATCGCCGAGCGTTATGCCGGTGCGGACGTCGCCGCGATCGCGCGCAACCAGGTGCTGGACGCCGTGCAGGATGCCGAGTTCCTCGGTGACAAGCAGGACACGCTGCGCTGGCGCCAGTCGCAGTCCACCACGCGCGGTGGTGCGGAACTGGCGGTGCTCGACGCGCAGCGCGCCACCATCGACCTGACCGCGACCCGCAAGCGCGAGGACCTGGAGGCGCTGGAACTGCGCGCGCCGCATGCCGGCGTGGTGGTGCTCAGCCAGAACTGGAGCGGGCAGAAGCCGACGGTCGGGAGCACGCTGCGCGCCGGCTTCGAGTTCGGCACGCTGCCCGACACCGATGCGATGGAAGTGGAGCTCGCATTGCCGCAGTTGCAGGCGCAGGGCGTGCGCAAGGGCAACGTGGTCGAGGTGTTCCCGCCGGGGCATCCGGAGCAGAAAGTGGTCACCGAACTGTCCTGGGTGGCGAGCGCGGCGAAGACCCTGAGCCGGCGCAATCCGGTCAAGTACGTGTCGATGAAGGCGCCGATCCCCGCCGACGACGTCCGGCGCTTCGGCTGGGTGCCGGGGCAGACGCTGGAGGCCCGGGTGGTCCTGCTGCGACAGGAAGGCGCGTTGACCGTGGCGAACGTCGCGGTGCGCGCGGAGGCCGGCAAGCATTTCGTGCAGGTGCGCGACGGCGACGGCTTCGAGCGCCGCGAAGTCGAACTCGGCGTGCGTGGCGGGGCCCGCTCGCAGGTGCTCGGCGGACTGGAAGCGGGTGATGAAGTCCTGCTCGTCGCCGCCGGGGAACAGGAAGGCGAGGCATGAAGTCGCTGCTGCTCCGGTTGCCGCCGATCTGGCGCGAGGCCGTCGAGGAACTCTGGCGCCGTCGCTTGCGCACCGGCCTCACGTTGCTGGGCCTGATCTTCGGCGTCGGCGCGATCGTGGCGATGCAGGCGGTCGGCGAAGGCAGCCGCCGCGAGGCGTTGCGCATGGTCGAGAGCCTGGGCCTGCACAACCTGATCGCCGAATCCGTGGCGCAGGACGAGGACACGCGCCGCGAAACCCGCGAGCGCAGCCTCGGCCTGAGCCTGGCCGACGCGAAGGCGGCGCTGGCGGTGGTGCCCGGCGCCGAGGCCTATGCCGCGGAGAAGCCGGTGCGCACGTGGTCGGCCTTCAGCGACGACGGTCGCAGCGATGCGCAGGCCAGCGGGGTGAGCGCGGAGTTCTTCCGGCTGTCGTCGTTGCGGGTCGCGCACGGGCGCGCGCTGGGCGCGGAGGACGAGTCGACGCTCGCGGCGGTCGCGGTGCTGGGCCACCAGGCGGCGACCGACCTGTTCCCGGGCATCGCGCCGGAAGCGATGGTCGGACGGCTGGTCAAGGTCAACCATCAGTGGCTGGAGGTCGTCGGCGTGCTCGCTGACCGGGACCTGGGCGATGCGAAGTTCGAGGGCATGCAGCTGGGCACGGAGAGCAACCGGATCTACCTGCCGCTG
>CAMPJU010000057.1 GCA_946886995.1 uncultured Lysobacteraceae bacterium | reverse complement strand
ACGCCGATCACCTTGATGATCGCGTTGGGTGCCATCTTTTCCATCAGTTCGAAGTGCGCCATTGCCATGTCCTCCGTCATTGTTATGTAGTGCTAGAACTCGCCCCGGTACCACTCTTTCAATCGGTTGAAGAACGAACCCGCCCGTCCGGTGGAGATCACCGGGCGCCGCGGGTTCTCGATCTGGCTGCCCATCAGCAGCAGGCCGACACCCGTCGCATGGACCGGGTTGCCGACCACTTCGCCCAGGCCGGTGACGTGCTGCGGGATGCCCACGCGTACCGGCATCTGCAGCATTTCCTCGGCCAGCTCGACCACGCCCTCCATCTTCGAAGCGCCGCCGGTGAGCACCATCCCGGCGCGCACCAGCTGCTCGAAGCCCGAGCGGCGCAGTTCCGCCTGCACCATCTCGAAGATCTCCTCGTAGCGCGCCTGCACCGCCTGCGCGAGCGAGGCGCGCGGCATGCGCCGCGGCGGGCGGTCGCCGACGCTCGGCACCTGGATCGATTCCTCGGCCGTCGCCAGCTGCGCCAGCGCGCAGGCGTAGCGGACCTTGATCTGCTCCGCCTCGGGCGTGGGCGTGCGCAGCATGTGCGCGATGTCCTCGGTGACCTTGTCGCCGGCGATCGGCAGGCTGGACGAGTGCGCGATCGCGCCCTGCACGAACACCGCGATGTCGGTGGTGCCGGCGCCGATGTCGACCAGCACCACGCCGAGCTCGCGCTCGTCCGGGGTCAGCACGGCGGTGCTCGACGCGAGCGACGCCAGGATCAGGTCGTCCACCTGCAGGCCGCAGCGCTGCACGCACTTGCTGACGTTGGCCGCCGCCGACTGCGCGCACACCACCAGGTGCGCATGCACCTCCAGGCGCACGCCGGTCATGCCGACCGGGTTGCGGATGCCTTCCTGCGAATCGTCGAGCACGTAGTCGCGCGGGATCGCGTGCAGGATCTTCTGGTCGGCCGGGATCGCGACGGCCTTGGCGGCATCGAGCACGCGGTCCAGGTCGGTGTAGTCGACCTCGCCGTCGCGGATCGGCGCGATGCCCTGCGAGTTGCGGCACTGGATGTGGTTGCCGGAGATCGAGCAGTACACCGACCGCACTTCGCAGCCGGCCATCAGCTCGGCCTCCTCCACGGCGCGCTGGATCGACTGCACCGTGGAATCGATGTCGACCACCACGCCCCGCCGGAGTCCGCGCGATTCGTGCGAGCCGATGCCGATCACCTCGATCGGGTTGCCGCCATGGCCGCTGTCGGGCGTGTACTCGCCCACCAGCGCCGTCACCTTCGACGTGCCGATGTCGAGCCCGACGATCAACGACTTGTCTCCCTTGCGATTCATGCCTGTCATTCCGGCGCGGGCGTGGCCCATGCGATTGCGAATCCGTTGGTGTAGCGGAGGTCGACGCGCGCCAGCGGCTGCCCGGCATCGCCCAGCAGGCGCGGCGCGATCCGCGCGAAGCGTGCGAGCCGCTCGCGCGCGTCCTGGCGGCCGACGAGCACGTGCGCGCCCCCGGTGAGCGCGAGCGTCCAGCTGCCGCGCGCGTCGAGCACGACCTGCTCGACATCCAGGCCGGTCGGCGCGAACAGCGCCCGCGACTCGTTGTAGAGCGCCACCACGTCGGCGACGCGCTCCGCCGGGCCGGACAGCGCGGGCAGCCCTGCGGGCACCTCGATGCCGGCGGCGGGGAACAGGCGGCCGTGGTCGGAAAGCAGCTGGTCCTTGCCCCAGCGGGCGAAAGGACGATGCTCGACCACCGTCACCTCGAGCACGTCGGGCCAGCGCTTGCGCACTTCCGCGCGCTCCACCCAGGGCAGCGCGGCCACCTCGTCCTGCGCTTCGCGCAACTCGACCGCGAAGAAGCCGGCCTGCGCATACGGCAGCAGCGTCTCGCGCAGCTTCGCCTCGTCGATGCGCTCGAACGTGCCGTGCACGCGCAGGGTCTGCAGCGGCCAGCGGTCCGCGCCGATCCAGCCCTCGAGCACCGCGACCACGGGCAGCAGCACCAGCGCCACCGCGAGCAGCCAGGCCGACAGGCGCAGCAGCGCGCTCACGGGGAAGACTCCCGCGCCGTTGCCGGGAGCGTCGTTTCCAGGATCCGCCAGCACAGCTCCTGGAAATCGATGCCCGCCTGGCGCGCGGCCTTGGGCACCAGCGAGTGGCTGGTCATCCCCGGCGCGGTGTTGACCTCCAGCAGGAACAGGCCGCCACCCGCGCGGTCGCGCATGACGTCGACCCGGCCCCAGCCGCTGCAGCCTGCCGCGTCGAACGCGGCCAGGCACAGCGCGCGCACCGCGTCCTCGTCCGCACCGTCCAGGCCGGGGCAGAGGTACTGCGTGTCCTCGGCCACGTACTTGGCGTCGTAGTCGTACCAGGCACCCTTGGGGACGATCCGGATGGACGGGAGCGCAACATGCGCGTCTCCGGCCGCGAGGATCGCCACGGTCAGTTCGTCGCCCTCGACGAGCTGCTCCATCAGCAACTCGCCGCGGTACCCGGCGGCGAGTTCCACCGCGGCATCCAGGTCCGCGTCGCCGAAGACCCGCGAGATGCCCACGCTGGAGCCTTCGCAGGCCGGTTTCAGGATCGAGGGGTAGCCGAACGCGCGCGCGGCGGCGTGCACGTCGTCGCCCGCGGCCAGTCGCAGGTAGCGCGGCGTGGGCAGGCCGAGCGACAGCCACACCTGCTTGGTGCGGATCTTGTCCATGCTCAATGCCGAGCCGAGCACGCCGGACCCGGTGTACGGGACCTGCAAGGCATCGAGCAGGCCCTGCACCACGCCGTCCTCGCCACCGCCGCGGTGTCCGTGGAGGATGTTGAAAACGCGGTCGACGCGACCGGCGCGGATCGCGTCGACCAGTGCCGGGATGCCGTCCACCGCGTCCGCCGCCACGCCGCGCGCACGCAGTGCATCGAGCACGTTGCGGCCGGAATCCAGCGACACTTCGCGTTCCGAGCTGGTACCGCCCATCAGCACGGCGACGCGGCCGAAGTCGGCGGCGCGGCCGGTACGCGGCGCGGGGAACGTCGGCGCGGGCGCAGTCACGCTCATTCGGCCTTTCCCGAGAATCCGTCGCGGGCCACCTGCTGCGCGGCCTGGCCGATGTCGCCCGCGCCCATCATCAGCAGCAGGTCGTCGTCCAGCAGCACGTCGGGCAGCACCGCGGCGAGTTCGGCCGCGGACCCCACGACCACGGGATCGATGCGGCCGCGGGCGCGGATGGCACGGGCGAGCGACTTGGCGTCGGCGCCCGCGATCGGCGCCTCGCCCGCCGGGTACACCTCGGTGAGCACCAGCGCGTCGACGGTGGACAGCACCGCGGCGAACTCGTCGAACAGGTCGCGCGTGCGGCTGTAGCGGTGCGGCTGGAACGCGACGACGAGGCGCTTCTCGGGCCACCCACCGCGGGCCGCCGCGAACACCGCGGCCAGTTCCTTCGGGTGGTGGCCGTAATCGTCGACCACAGTCACCGTGCCGCCGCGCGGCAACGGCGCCCGTGCCAGCAGGTTGAAGCGGCGACCGATCCCCGCGAACCCTTCGAGCGCGCGCGCGATCTGGGCCGGTTCCACGCCCAGCTGCCAGCCGACCGCCGCGGCGGCGAGCGCGTTCTGCACGTTGTGGCGGCCCGGCAACGCCAGGGTCACCGCGCAGCGTGCGCCTTCGGGCAGGCACAGGGTGAAGCGCATGCGTCCGCCGGTCTGGCTGACGTCCTCGGCACGCACGTCCGCCGCCGGGTCGAAGCCGTAGGTCATCACGTGGCGCGAGGTGCTGGCGGCGAGCGTGGCGACTTCCGGATCGTCGATGCACAGCACCGCGAGGCCGTAGAACGGCAGTCGGTGCAGGAACTCGGCGAAAGCGGCCTGCACGCGGGCGAAATCGCCGCCGTAGTTCTCGAGGTGGTCCGCGTCGATGTTGGTGACGATCGCGACCAGCGGGTTGAGGCGCAGGAAGCTGCCATCGCTCTCGTCGGCCTCGGCCACCAGCCACTGGCTACCGCCGAGCCGCGCGTTGGCGCCGGCGGCGAGCAGCTGGCCGCCGATGACGAACGTCGGGTCCAGACCGCCCTCGCCCAGCACGCTGGCGAGCAGCGACGTGGTGGTGGTCTTGCCATGCGTCCCGGCGACGGCGATGCCGCGGCGGAAGCGCATCAGCTCGGCCAGCATCTCCGCGCGCGGCACCACGGGGATCCGCTGCGCGCGGGCCTCCATCAATTCCGGGTTGTCCGACTTGATCGCGCTGGACACCACGACGCAGTCGGCGCCCAGCACGTTCGCCGCGGCATGGCCGCGATGCACGGTCGCGCCGAGGGTGGCCAGCCGGCGCGTCGCCGCGTTGTCGGCCGTGTCGGAACCGGACACCTGGTAGCCGAGCGTGCACAACACTTCCGCGATCCCGCTCATGCCGGTACCGCCGACGCCGACGAAATGGACGCGTGCATAGGCGCGGGCGAAGTCCTCCCGCGCCAGGTCGCCCGCCTGCTGCAGGCGGCGCCCGTCGCGCCGGGCTGCGGTCGGGTCAGTGGTCATCTTTCTCGTCCCCCGACATGTATGACTCCTGCATGCGTGCCTCCTGCATCACGACCTGGGCGACGCGCTCCGCGGCGTCGGGCGTGGCGAGTCCGCGCGCGGCCAGCGCCATCGACATGCGCTGGGCGCGATCGCCCGCCAGCGGGCCGATCGCGGCGGCGAGCCGGACATGGAGGTCGTCTCCCTGCGGCAGCAGCTGCGCGGCGCCGCGCTCGACCAGGTACCGCGCGTTGCGCGTCTGGTGGTCGTCGACTGCCGCGGGATACGGAACCAGCAAACTGCCGACGCCCGCCGCGCACACCTCGGCGAGCGTCAACGCGCCGGCGCGGCAGACGACCAGGTCGGCCCAGGCATAGGCGTCGGCCATGTCGGCGATGAAGGGTTCGACGGACGCGTCCACGCCGGCGTCGGCATAGGCCGCCCGCGCTTCCGCCTCGAGCACCGCGCCGCACTGGTGGCGGACGTCGAAGGACGTGGCGGGCAAGGTGGCCAGCGCGCGCGGGACGGCGTCGTTCAGGGCACGCGCGCCCTGGCTGCCGCCCAGCACCAGCAAGCGCATCCGCCCGTCGTGCGAGCCGTGGTCGTGCCGGGGCAACCGGCGCTCGGGCGGCGCGATCGCGGCGATCTCCGCGCGCACCGGGTTCCCCACGTGTTCCTCGCGTCGCGCGAATGTCTGCGGGAAACCGGTCAGGACCCTGCGGGCAAGGCGCGCGAGCACCCGGTTGGTCAGACCCGGCGCCCGGTTCTGTTCGTGCACCACCAGCGGCGTTCCACGCAGCCAGGCCGCGAACCCGCCGGGACCAGCGGCATAACCACCGAAGCTGAGCACCGCACGTGGTCGGCGCGCACGCAGCACCCGCCACGCGGCGAGCACGGCACGCGCCACGCCCAGCGGTGCCGAGAGCAGGGTCGCGACGCCCTTTCCACGGAGTCCACGCACGGCGATGGTGTCCAGGGCGATGCCCTGCTCCGGCACCAGCCGGGTTTCCATCTGCCCGTCCGCGCCCAGCCAGGTCACCGGCACGCCACGCGCATGCAGTGCGTTGGCGACGGCCAGGCCCGGAAAGATGTGCCCCCCGGTCCCGCCGGCCAGGATCATGATCGGCCTGTCGAGGCGTTCGCGGCGATTCATCCGGGCCTCCCGAAGACGGGCTCGATGCGCTGCCGCGCGCGGCTGCCCGCGCGGGCACTGGCGCCGCTGGTGGCCGGCATCGACGCGGCGGCGGGTGCGGTGCCCGTCGCTTGCGTCGCAGGGGTGGCCGGGGCCTGCGCTTCGCCGCGCAGCCGCGCGACCTGGCGCTGCGCGCGATCGAGCTCGTAGGAAATGCGCAGGAGCAGCCCGAATGCGGCGCAGGTCAGCACCACGCTCGACCCGCCATACGACACCAGCGGCAACGTCAGGCCCTTGGTCGGCAGCAGCCCGAGGTTCACCCCGATCGACACGAAGCTCTGCAGGGCGATCCACAGCGCGATGCCGAACGCGGAATAGCCGGCGAAATGGCGGCGCATGTCGACGCAGTGCAGGCCGATGCGCAGCGCGCGCCCGACCACCACCGCGTACAGCGCGATGACGGCGCACACGCCGACGAAGCCGAGCTCCTCGCCGATGACCGCGAGGATGAAGTCGGTGTGCGCCTCGGGCAGGTACGACAGCTTCTGGATCGATGCGCCGAGGCCGACGCCGAACCACTCGCCGCGGCCCACGGCCATCAGCGCGTTGGTGAGCTGGTAGCCGCTGTCGAACGGATCGGCCCACGGATCCATGAAGGTCGTCAGGCGCTGCATCCGGTACGGCTCGGCGATCGCGATCGCGGCGAGCACGGGCAGGCCGACGAGCACCGGCCCGAACATCCGCGGCATGTTGACGCCGCCGAGCACCAGCATGCCCGCGGTGATCGCCAGCAGCAGCGAGGCCGACCCGAAGTCCGGCTGCAGCAGCAGCAGCGCCACCAGCCCGGTCGCGACGAAGATCGGCTTGAGCATCGCCGACCAGGTGGCGGTGACTTCCTCCGCGAAGCGCTTGAGGTAGCTGGCCAGCCAGACGATGTACATCAGCTTGACCGCCTCGACCACCTGGAACGTCTGGCCACCGATCCCCAGCCAGCGCTGCGCACCGTTGACCGAATGTCCGATGCCCGGCACGAACACCAGCAGCAGCGAGACGAAGCAGCCCAGCAGCAGCAGCCGGTCGTGCTGTTCCACCCACTTCAGCTCGGTGCGCGACAGCCACAGCGCGAGCACGGTGCCGACGGACAGGTACACGAGGTGCTTGCCAAGGAAATGGAACGGGCCGACGTCCAGGCTTTCGGCGATCGCGATCGAGCTCGAGCCCACCATCACCACGCCCAGGCAGGCGAGCGCGAGGGTCGCGCCGAGCAGCCACGGATCGAAGCGGCCCTCGATCGCGTCCAGTCGTGTCGCCTGGGTGCGGGCATCGGCCATCAGCGGACCTTCAACGTGGCCAGGCCGACCAGCACGAGCACCACCGAGATGATCCAGAAGCGCACGATCACGCGCGGCTCCGGCCAGCCCTTGAGCTCGAAGTGGTGGTGGATCGGCGCCATCCGGAACACGCGCTTGCCGGTGAGCTTGAACGACGCCACCTGGATCATCACCGAGAGCGTCTCGATGACGAACACGCCGCCCATGATCACCAGCACCAGTTCCTGGCGGACGATCACGGCGATGGTGCCGAGCACCGCGCCGAGCGACAGCGCGCCGACGTCGCCCATGAACACCATGGCCGGGTACGTGTTGAACCAGAGGAACCCGAGCCCTGCGCCGGCGATGGCCGCGCAGATGATCACCAGTTCGCCCGCCCCGGGCACCTGCGGGATCTGCAGGTAGGTGGAGAACACCGCGTTGCCCGACGCGTAGGCGAACACGCCAAGCGCGCAGGCGACCAGCACGGTCGGCAGGATCGCCAGCCCGTCCAGGCCGTCGGTCAGGTTGACCGC
>CAMPJU010000056.1 GCA_946886995.1 uncultured Lysobacteraceae bacterium | reverse complement strand
TATGGCGCTCCCTACGAGATTCGAACTCGTGTTTTAGCCTTGAGAGGGCCACGTCCTAGGCCTCTAGACGAAGGGAGCAGGGGAACATCCGGTGGACGCCGGACCCGCCGTGGACCAGGGGCCGCGGGCGAGCCTGCTAGTATAGGCGGGCCCGTTGCGGGGAGCAACGGATCCGCCCCATCCCGGCCATGACGGCCCTACCTCCCAGCGGCGACGCCGCCCGAATGCCAGCCAGCACCCAGACATCCCCGGGCACCACGCCCCCCAAGCCGCTCGCCACGCACGCCGATCTCCGGCTCGTGCCGCGCGACCAGCATCCGATCTCCCGCAAGGACATCAGCCCGAACGCGTTGCGCGTGCTGTACCGCCTGCGTGACGCGGGCTTTTCCGGTTACCTGGTCGGCGGCGCCGTGCGCGACCTGCTGGTCGGGGGGCATCCCAAGGATTTCGACGTGGCCACCGATGCCACGCCCGAGCAGGTCCGCCAGCTGTTCCGCAACTGCCGGCTGATCGGTCGCCGCTTCCGCCTCGCGCACGTCGTGTTCGGCCGCGAGATCATCGAGGTCGCGACCTTCCGGGCGAACACCGACGACGGCAGTGGCGACCGCGAGTTGCACGAGGGCGGACGGCTGCTGCGCGACAACGTGTACGGCAGCATCGAGGAGGACGCGATCCGCCGCGACTTCACCGCCAACGCGCTGTACTACGCCATCGAGGACTTCTCGGTGCGCGACTACACCGGCGGCTTCGAGGACGTGCAGAACGGCCTGATGCGCCTGATCGGCGATCCCGAGACGCGCTACCGCGAGGACCCGGTGCGCATGCTGCGCGCGGCGCGCCTGGCCGCGAAGCTCGGCTTCGAGATCGAGGCCGGCACCGCCGAACCGATCCCCAGGCTGGCGCCGCTGCTGCGCGAATCCGCGCCGGCGCGCCTGTTCGAGGAATGCCTGAAGCTGTTCCTGTCCGGCCATGCCGTCGCCAGCTTCCATGCGCTCGAACGACACGGCCTGTTGCCGGCGCTGCTGCCGGAATCCGCTGCCGCGATGGCGGCCAACCGCAGCGGCGCACTGCGCCGGATGGTGCTGGAAGGCCTGCGCGGCACCGACGAACGCGTCGCCAACGACGAGCCCGTCTCGCCCGCGTTCCTGTTCGCGCTGCTGCTGTGGCCCGCCTATTGCCGCGCGCTGATGGCGCTGCAGGCGCAGGGCGTGCACACCGTCGAAGCGCAGCGCCGCGCCGCCGACCGGGTGATGGTCCACCAGCTCTCGGTCGTCGCGTTGCCGCGGCGCTTCTCGGTGCCGATGCAGGAGATCTGGCTGCTGCAGCCGCGGTTCTCGCTGCGCCAGCGCAAGCGGGTGCACCGGCTGCTGGCGCACCCCCGCTTCCGCGCCGCCTACGACTTCCTGGTCCTGCGCCTTGCCGCGTCGGACGAACATGCCGCCGACGTGGAGTTCTGGCGCGAGCTGCAGACGCATCCGGAGGCGATCGAGGAAGCGTTGCAGGCGGCGCTGGCCGACGGCGGCGGTCCCGAGGGCGAGGGCACGGAGCCCCGTCGCCGCCGCCGCCGCCGTCGCCGACCCCCGGGCAGCCCGGCGCCGTCCGGCGAATGACCGGGCCGGTGGCCGCGGTCACCGCGATCGTCGGCCTCGGGGGCAACGAAGGCGACGCCATCGCCGCGTTGCGCGCGGCACTGGTCGGCCTCGACCTGCTCCCCGGCACGCGCCTGCTGCGTGCCTCGCCGCTCTACCGCACGCCCGCGTGGGGCAGGACCGACCAGCCCGACTTCATCAACGCCGCGGCCGCGCTGGAAACGACGCTTGCGCCGCGCGAACTGCTGGACCGGCTGCTCGCCGTCGAGCGCGCCTTCGGCCGGATCCGCGCCGCGGATGGCAGTGACCGCTGGGGCCCGCGGCGCCTGGACCTGGACATCCTGCTGTACGGCGACGCCGTGATCGACGCCCCGGGGCTGCGCGTGCCGCACCCGCACCTGCACGAGCGCGCCTTCGCCCTGGTGCCGCTGCTGGACGTGGCGCCGGACGCCGTGATCCCGGGCATCGGCCCTGCGCGCGACGCGCCCGGCGTGATGGCGGCCGGCGACATCGAAGTCGTACGCTAGGACGATGTCGACCCACGCCACCGCCCGCCGCTGGACCGTGCCGATGCTGGCGGACGCCAAGCGCGAGGGCCGCCGGCTGGCGATGCTCACCTGCTACGACGCCGGCTTCGCGCGCACGCTCGACGCCGCGGGCATCGACCTGGTGCTGGTCGGCGACTCGCTGGGCATGGTCGTGCAGGGGCACGACAGCACGCTGCCGGTGACGGTCGACGACATCGCGTACCACACCGCCTGCGTCGCGCGCGGACTGTCCAATGCGTTGCTGGTCTCCGACCTGCCGTTCCAGGCCGATGCGTCGCCGGAGCGCGCGCTCGATGCTTCGGTGCGTTGCCTGCAGGCGGGCGCGGCGATGGTCAAGCTCGAGGGCGCCGGCCACAAGCTCGCGGTGATCCGCCACCTGGTCGAGCGCGAGATCCCGGTCTGCGCGCACCTGGGCCTGACGCCGCAATCGGTGTTGCGGCTGGGCGGGTTCCGGGTGCAGGGACGCGACGCGGCCGCGGCGGCGAAGCTGCGCGACGATGCACGCGCCGTGGCGGACGCGGGCGCGTCGCTGCTGGTGCTCGAATGCGTGCCGTCGCCGCTGGCCGCCGCCATCACCGCCGACCTCGCCATCCCGACGATCGGCATCGGCGCCGGCCCTGGCTGCGACGGCCAGGTGCTGGTGCTGCACGACCTGCTGGGGCTGGACAGCGGCCACCGCCGGCCGAAGTTCGTGAAGGATTTCCTCGCCGGCGGCGGATCGGTCGAGGGCGCGGTGCGCGCCTTCGCCGAGGCCGTCCGCGCCGGCGCGTTCCCCGACGCCAGCCACGCCTACGACTGACGCATGATCGAGGCGGTCTCCGATCTCGAAACGTTGCGCGCGCGCGTGTCCGATTGGCGCCGCGGGGGATTGCGGGTCGGCTTCGTCCCGACGATGGGCAACCTGCATGCGGGGCACCGGTCGCTGGTGGCGCTGGCGCGGCAGCATGCCGACCGGGTGGTCGCGAGCGTGTTCGTCAACCCGACCCAGTTCGGTCCCGGCGAGGACTTCTCGCGCTACCCGCGCACGCCCGACGCCGATGTCGCCGGGCTGGACGGGGCGGGGTGCGACCTCGCCTGGCTGCCGGCCGTGGACACGATGTACCCGCTCGGCATCGACAACGCCGTGCGCATCCGCGTGCCCGGCGTGACCGACGTGCTCGAAGGCGCGCACCGCCCCGGCCATTTCGACGGCGTCGCCACGGTGGTGGCGCGGCTGTTCAACCAGGTGCAGCCGGACATCGCGGTGTTCGGCCGCAAGGACTACCAGCAGCTGGCCGTCATCCGCCACCTGGTGGCCGACCTCGCGTTCCCGGTCGAACTGCTGGCGGCGCCGACCCTGCGCGAAACCGACGGGCTGGCCATGAGCTCGCGCAACCAGTTCCTGGACGCCGCGGCGCGTGAGAAGGCCCCCGAGCTGCACCGCGTCCTGCAGGCCATGCGCAACCGCATCCTGGACGGCGAACCCCACGACATCGTCGAGCAGGAGGCGCACGACCGGCTGGCCGCGGCCGGGTTCGACGTGGACTACACCGTGGTCCGGGCGCCGGACCTGGGCGAGCCGCGGCGCAGCGGGCCCTGGGTGGCCCTGGCGGCCGCGAAACTGGGCGCGACGCGGCTGATCGACAACGTGGAATTCAGGCGGGATTGGTAGAATTCCGCCCATGAACCTGAACGTCCTCAAGGCCAAGATCCACCGCGCCACCGTGACCCACGCCGAGCTCCACTACGAGGGCTCGTGCGCGATCGACGGGCGCCTGCTCGACATCTCCGGCATCCGCGAATACGAGCAGGTGCACATCTACAACATCAACAACGGCCAGCGCTTCGTCACCTACGCGATCCGCGGCGAGGAAGGCAGCGGCATCATCTCGGTCAACGGCGCGGCCGCGCACTGCGCGCAGCCGGGCGACCTGGTGATCATCTGCGCGTACGGCCAGTGCGACGAGGCCGAAGCCGCCGCGCACAAGCCGACGCTGGTGTACGTCGACCGCGACAACCGCCTGACCCACACCAACGACTCGATCCCGCGGCAGGCGGCCTGATGTCGGACGGCGAGGCAACGCCGACACGCCTCGCCGGCGATGGCGACCTCGCCACCGCACTGCAGGTCCACGCACGCCGCTCCGCCGGCCGCCGCATTCCCGAAGTGATCGCAGACGAGCCGGCGCGCATCGATGCACTGTCGGTGGCCGCTGGTCCGCTGCGCGCGACGTTCGCACGCCAGCGCTACGACCGCGCCGCGTTCGACGCTTTGCTCGCGATCGCCGGCGAGGCCGACCTGCCGAGTGCGATGCGTGCGCTGCTTGGCGGCGACCAGGTCAATGCCACCGAGCGGCGCGCGGCGCTGCACACCGCGTTGCGCGGCCTGCCGGTCGACACGCCGGTCGCCAGGCAGGCGCATGCCGACGCGACCGCCGCCCGCACCCGCATGCGCGCGCTGGTCGAAGCGCTGTCCGCGACCGGCGTCACCGACGTCGTGAGCATCGGCATCGGCGGCTCGGACCTCGGGCCGCGGCTGGTGGTCGATGCGCTGGCGCGGCCCGGCGCGCGGTTCCGGCTGCACTTCCTGTCCAACGTCGACGGCACCGCCGCACGGCGCGTGCTGTCCGGCCTCGACCCGGCGCGGACGGCGGCGATCCTCGTGTCGAAGACCTTCGGCACCCAGGAAACGCTGCTCAACGGCGCGATCGTGCGCGACTGGCTGGGCGACCATGCCGCACGCGACGGCGGCCGCGTGTTCGCCGTCAGCGCCAACGTCGACCGCGCCGCCGCATCCGGCATCGATCCGGGCCGCATCCTGCCGATGTGGGACTGGGTCGGCGGCCGCTATTCGCTGTGGTCGTCGGTCGGCTTCCCGATCGCGCTGGCCATCGGCATGGATGCCTTCGAGGCGCTGCTGGACGGCGCCGCGGGGTTCGACCGGCACGCGCTGGAGGCACCCCCGGCTTCGAACCTGGCCATGCTGCACGCGCTCACCGCCGTGTGGAACCGCAACGGGCTCGGCGCCGCCTCGCACGTGGTGCTGCCCTACGACGAACGCCTGCGGCTGCTGCCCGCGTACCTGCAGCAACTGGTCATGGAAAGCCTCGGCAAATCCGTGCGCAGCGACGGCGCGCCGGTGGCCGGCGACACGGTGCCGGTGTGGTGGGGCGGGACCGGGACCGACGTGCAGCACAGCTTCTTCCAGGCCCTGCACCAGGGGACCAACGTCCTGTCCGCGGACTTCATCGGCGTGGTCGAACCGGGCCATCCGCATGCCGCCAACCGCCATGCGCTGCACGCCAACCTGCTTGCACAGGCGGAGGCGCTGGCGAACGGGCAGGGCAACGACGACCCGCATCGCAACCATCCCGGCGGCACGCCCAGCACCATGCTGCTGCTGGATGCGCTGGACCCCGGATCGCTCGGCGCGCTGCTCGCGATGTACGAGCACAGCACCTACCTGCAGGGCGTGCTCTGGGGCATCAATCCGTTCGACCAGTTCGGCGTCGAGCTCGGCAAGCAGCTCGCGGGCACGCTGCTCCCGGCGCTCGACGGCGACGCGGTCGCCGATGATCCCGTCACCCGCGCGCTGGTGGCGCGCCTCAAGGGCTGACGCTTCGCTCCGAGTGCCGGTCGAGCGCCCATTCGACGTGCTCGCGCACGACCGGGTCCTCGATGTCGCGACGGGACTCGAGCGCGGCGAGCACGTCCGGCGTGGTCGGGGCATTGCCCAGCGCGACGGCGATGTTGCGCAACCAGCGTGCATGCCCGCTGCGGCGGATCGCGGAGCCCTCGGTGCGCGACAGGAATTCGTCCTCCGTCCACGCGAACAGCTCGGCGAGTGACGCCTGGTCGAGGTTGTTGCGTGCGCGGAAGCCGGGCTCGTCGGTGCGCCGCGCGAACTTGTTCCAGGGGCACACCAGCTGGCAGTCGTCGCAGCCGAAGATCCGGTTGCCCATCAGCGGCCGCAATTCCGGATCGATCGCGCCCTCGTGCTCGATCGTCAGGTACGAGATGCAACGCCGCGCATCCAGCCGGTGCGGCGCGGTGATCGCGCCGGTGGGGCAGACATCGATGCAGCGCACGCAGGTCCCGCAATGCATCGCCGCTGGCGGGTCCACCGGCAACGGCAGGTCCAGGTAGATCTCGCCGAGGAAGAACCACGAGCCACCGTCCTTGTCGACCAGGCAGGTGTGCTTGCCGATCCAGCCCAGCCCGCTGTTGCGCGCCAGCGCGCGCTCCAGCACCGGCGCCGAGTCCACGAACACGCGGTGGCCGAACGGGCCGATCTCGGCCGCCACGGTGTCGGCCAGCCGTTGCAGCCGCTGGCGCATGAGCTTGTGGTAGTCGCGGCCCAGGGCATAGCGCGCCACGTAGGCGCGCTCGCCTTCGGCCAGGTTGGCCCAGGCCGCGGCGTCGTCCTGGCCGTAGTCCAGCCCGACCGACAGCACCCGCAACGTCCCCGGGACCAGCTCGGCCGGGCGTGCGCGCCGGGCGCCATGGCGCGCCATCCAGTCCATCGACCCGTGCAGCCCGTTGGCCAGCCAGTCGCGCAGGTGGCCCTCGTCGTCGCCGAGCTCGACGCCGGAAATCCCGCAGCGCTGGAACCCGGCATCGCGCGCCAGCGCTTTGATGCGCAGGGCGACGGCAGCGAGGTCGATAGCGTGATCGGTGTCCCGATCAGTGGTTCCGGGACGCGCCTGGGCGGCGGGGGCGTGCATCGCGCAAGTATAGAATCGCGTCCATGAAGGCGACCCGGGCAACGACCGCGGCGGTGCCGGCGGCGCAGGCGCCCCCTGCCGTCGACGCTCCCGCACTGCGGGCGGCCTCCCTGCATCCCGCGGCGCGGGCGTCCCTGCCGGCGCTGCACGATGCCGGTTCGCTGCGCCGGATCGAGGCGCGCGCGCACGCCGAGCCCGGCGGCGACCCCTTCGAGCTGATGCGTCGCGCAGGCCGCGCCGCATGGCGCTGCGCGCTGCGCCACTGGCCGCAGGCCCAGCGCATCGTGGTCGTCTGCGGCCCCGGCAACAACGGCGGCGACGGTTACGTCATGGCGCGCTATGCGCTCGATTCCGGGCGCGAGGTCCGGCTGGTCCACCTCGCCGGCCACGAGCCGCGCGGCGAACTCGCCCGGCGTGCGCTGGAAGACTGCCGCAGCCGCGGCGCGAAGCCGGTCGTGTTCGACGGCGTTTCGCCGGGCGGCGGGCTCCCGCCGGCGACCAGGTAGCCCTCCTGGCGCGGTCCCCAGGCCGTCAGCCACGTCAGCTCGTGGCGGGCTGCACCGGTGCCGTACACGACGAGCGCGTCGAGACGGGCGGCCGCCTGCAGCTCCTCGATCGCACGCCAGCGGGCGGCGTACTCGGCGGCCGAGAAACGCGGGTAGGGGACGGCCTCCACGGT
>CAMPJU010000055.1 GCA_946886995.1 uncultured Lysobacteraceae bacterium | reverse complement strand
GCGCATGTGCCGCGCGGAAATCCAGCAGGATGCGGTAGATTCCCGTGCGCTCGGCTTCCTCCAGCACGCGCCGGCCGAGCGACATGCGCTCTTCCAGGCCGACTTCACCGGTATAGCGCGCGCGCAGGATCTGCGCAGCGGTATCGACCACGATTTCGAATGCCATCAACGGGCTCCCGGCAGGCGAACCGCCGACGATTCAAATTGCCCGCCACCCCCTTAACGGTCCTTCACGACGGCTTCCGCGGGCCGTCGCGGCGCGAAGCTTAACCGGTGCGCTACTCCACCGTCACCGACTTGGCGAGGTTCCGCGGCTTGTCGACGTCGGTGCCGCGCGCCAGCGCGGTGTGGTACGCCAGGATCTGCACGGGAATCGTGTGCACGATCGGGCTGAGCACGCCGACGTGGCGCGGGGCGCGGATGACGTGCACGCCCTCGGACGGACCGAACGCGCTGTCCTCGTCGGTGAACACGAACAGTTCGCCGCCGCGCGCGCGCACTTCCTGCATGTTGGACTTGACCTTCTCCAGCAGCGCGTCCTTCGGGGCGATCACGACCACCGGCATCTCGGCGTCCACCAGCGCGAGCGGACCGTGCTTCAGCTCGCCGGCCGGGTAGGCCTCGGCGTGGATGTACGAGATCTCCTTCAGCTTCAGCGCACCCTCGAGCGCGATCGGGTAATGCACGCCGCGGCCGAGGAACAGCGCATGGTCCTTCGGCGCGAAGCGCTCGGACCAGGCCACGATCTGCGGCTCCAGGTTCAGCGCGTACTGCACGCTGCCGGGCAGCTGGCGCAATGCATCCAGATAGGCGGTCTCGGCGTCGCCGTCCAGGCGGCCGCGCAGTTTCGCGAGCGTGCAGGTCAGCGTGAACAGCGCGACCAGCTGGGTGGTGAAGGCCTTGGTGGAGGCCACCCCGATCTCCGCGCCGGCCCGGGTGTAGAACACCAGCGCGCTCGCCCGCGGGA
This sequence comes from uncultured Lysobacteraceae bacterium, assembly GCA_946886995.1. Next base: position 6,691 of record CAMPJU010000055.1, on the reverse strand, counting down.
TCGCGCTCTCGGGCACGTTGCAGATCGACAGCGTGCGCGACTGGCCCAGCGACTTCGCGTACTTCAGCGCCTCCATCGTGTCGAGGGTCTCGCCCGACTGCGAGATGGTGACCACCAGCTGGTTGGGGTTCGCGACCGCGGTGCGGTAGCGGTACTCGCTGGCGATCTCGACCGAGCACGGCAGGCCGGCGATCGACTCGATCCAGTAGCGCGCGACCATGCCGGCGTAGTAACTGGTGCCGCAAGCGAGGATCTGCACGGCCTCGACACCCTCGAGCACCGTTTCCGCCTTGTCGCCGAACAGCGCCGCGGAAAACGCGCCATCGTCGATCACCGCCTCGATGGTGTCGGCCAGGGCACGCGGCTGCTCGTGGATCTCCTTCTGCATGAAGTGCCGATACGGGCCCAGTTCCAGCGCCGCCAGCGACACCTCGGAATGATGCACCTCCCGAGTGACCTCGCTGCCCGTGACGTCGAACACGCGCACGCTGTCGCGGCGCAGTTCGGCCACGTCGCCCTCTTCCAGGAAGATGATCCGGCGGGTCGCGGCCACGATCGCGGACACGTCCGACGCGATGAAGTTCTCGCCCTCGCCGAGCCCGAGCAGGAGCGGGCAGCCCATGCGCGCGGCGACCATCCGGCCCGGGTCGCGCCTGTCGATCACCGCGATCGCGTACGCCCCGTCGAGTTCCCGAACCGCCTGCTGCACGGCTGCCAGCAGGTCCGCGCCGGATGCCATGTGGTGGTGGACCAGGTGCGCGATGACCTCGGTATCGGTCTGCGAATCGAAGGTGTACCCGGCGGCGGACAACCGCTCGCGCTGTGCTTCGTGGTTCTCGATGATGCCGTTGTGGACCAGGGCGAGGTCGCCGCAGCTGATGTGCGGGTGCGCGTTCGCCTCGGTGACGCCGCCGTGGGTGGCCCAGCGCGTGTGGCCGATGCCGACTTCGGCGGAGAACGCCTCGGACTGGGCGGCGCTTTCCATCTCGGAGACTCGCCCGGTACGCCGCACCCGGCGCACCCCGCCGTCGTCGAGCACCGCGATGCCGGCGGAGTCGTAGCCGCGGTATTCGAGGCGCTTGAGGCCTTCGACCAGGGTGGGGACGACGTCGCGAGCGGCGATGGCGCCGACGATTCCGCACATAGGGCTGCTTTCCTCGGGGGATGCCGACAGTTTAGCCGCGGTGCCCGTGTCCGGGCGGACACATCGGTGTCCGCGGACACCCGTGTCCGGCTGCCCGCTGCTTTCGAATCAACGGGTTGGCGGTTGGCACGGTTCCTGCATGAAGAGGGGGCGAAGACGGCGACACCCGCCCGTCCGGACACGACCAGACCGCATGAACATCCGCGACACCTCCGCCCAGGACCGTTCCCTCGCCGACCGCATCCCGCAACAGCAGCGACAGCGCTGGCTGCTGGGCGGCGCGCTGGGCGTCGCCCTCCTGCTCGCCACTTCCTGGCTCGTGTCGGGCTGGGCGGCCGGCAGCAGTTCGTTCGATGCCGACAGCGTGCGGATCGCCACCGTGGCGCGCGGCGACCTGGTGCGCGACATCACCGCCGAGGGACGGGTGATCGCGGCCAACAGCCCGACCCTGTACGCCGTCGCGGGCGGCACCGTGGACCTGGCCGTGGTCGCGGGCGACGCGGTCAAGCAGGGCGACGTCCTCGCCACGATCGACAGCCCGGAATTGCGCAGCCGGCTCGCGCAGGAAGAAGCCACCCTCGCCGGCCTGCAGGCCGAGGCCGGCCGCGCGGCGCTGGACGCGCAGGTCGCACGCTCCGCCGCGCGGCAGGCGCTGGACCAGGCCGAGATCGACCGCCAGGCAGCGGCCCGCGACCTGGAGCGCAACCGGCGCGCGTTCGCCGGCGGTGCCATCGCCCAGGTCGACGTCGCCCGTGCCGAAGACGCACTGAAGGGCGCCGAGCTCGGCGTAGAGCACGCTCGCCGTGCCTACGCGCTGCAGGGCGAGGGCGCGGGACTGGAAACGCGCAATCGCCAACTGCTCGCCGACCGCCAGCGCGCCGTGGTCGCCGAACTGCAGCGCCAGGTCGACGCGCTGACCATCCGCTCGCCGTTCGACGGCCAGGTGGGACAGGTGCTGGTCGACCAGCGCGCGAACGTCGCGGCCAACGCGCCGGTGCTGGGCGTGGTCGACCTGGGCGAGTTCGAGGTCGAGACGCGCGTGCCCGAGAGTTTCGCGCGCGACCTGGCGATCGGCATGCCGGCGCAGCTCACCGGCGGCGGCAACAGCTACCAGGCCGAAGTCTCCGCCGTGTCGCCGGAGGTCGTGAACGGCGAGGTCACCGCGCGCCTGCGCTTCACCGGCGATGCCCCGCCCGCCCTGCGCCAGAACCAGCGCCTGGGCGTGCGCGTCCTGCTCGACACCCGCGAAAACGTGCTGATGGTCGAACGCGGCCCGTTCCTGGAACAGGGCGGCGGTCGCTTCGCCTACGTCATGGACGGCAGCACCGCCGTGCGCACCCCCGTGCAGGCCGGCGCCACCAGCCTGGGCGCGGTCGAGATCGTGTCCGGAGCCAGCGAAGGCGACCGCATCGTCGTCTCCGGCAGCGACCAGTTCGGCAACGCCGACCGCGTGAAGATCAATTGACAGACCCACCGTCATCCCCGCGAAAGGCGGGGATCCAGACAGCAAAGAGGACCCACCCATGCTCGACATGCAAGCCGTCACCAAGGTCTACCGCACCGAACTGGTCGAGACCCATGCCCTGCGCTCGCTCGATCTGCACGTGCGCGAGGGCGAGTTCGTCGCCGTCACCGGTCCCTCTGGGTCCGGCAAGACCACCTTCCTCAACATCGCCGGCCTGCTGGAGACCTTCACCGGCGGCGTCTACAAGCTCGATGGCGAGGACGTCAGCGGCATGTCCGACGACGCGCGCAGCCGCCTGCGCAACCAGAAGATCGGCTTCATCTTCCAGAGCTTCAACCTGATCCCGGACCTCAACCTGTTCGACAACGTCGACGTGCCGCTGCGGTACCGCGGCATGCCCGCCGCCGAGCGCAAGCTGCGGATCGAGGACGCGCTGGGACAGGTCGGCCTCGGCTCGCGCATGAAGCACTACCCGGCCGAGCTGTCCGGCGGACAGCAGCAGCGCGCCGCGATCGCCCGCGCCCTGGCCGGCAGCCCGCGGCTGCTGCTGGCGGACGAACCGACCGGCAACCTGGACTCGCAGATGGCCCGCGGGGTGATGGAGCTGATGGAGGAGATCAACGCCGCCGGCACCACCATCGTGATGGTCACCCACGACCCCGAACTGGCGGCCCGTGCGCAGCGCAACGTGCACATCGTCGACGGCATGGCCACGGACCTCGCCGCCGAGCCGTCGCTCGTGCGCGCGCACGCCGACACCGACGCCTGACACCGACGCGCCGTCCACCCCAGGGAGCGACCCATGTTCGCCTACTACCTCGACCTCGCCTTCCGCAGCTTCAAGCGCAACAAGGCCCTGACCGCGCTGATGGTGCTGGGCATCGCGCTCGGCATCGGCGCCGCGATGACCACGCTGACGGTGTTCCACGTGCTGTCCGGCGATCCGCTGCCGGAACGCAGCCACACGCTGTTCTATCCGCAGCTGGATCCGCGGAGCATGGACGGCTTCACCCCCGGTGACGATCCCGCCTACCAGATGTCCCGGCGCGACGCCGAGAACCTGCTGCGCGACGCGAAGGGGGACCGCCAGGCGGTGATGACCGGCGGCGGGCTCGCCGTCGAGCCGACGACAGCGGGCGTTTCACCGTTCATCGTCGATGCGCGGTATACGTCCGCCGATTTCTTCCCCATGTTCGACACGCCGTTCCAGTACGGCAGCGGCTGGAACAAGGGTTCGGACGACGGCCGCGAACGGGTGGCGGTCATCTCCTCCGAGCTCAACGAGCGCCTGTTCGGCGAGGCCGACAGCGTCGGGCGCACGGTGCGCCTGGACGGCAACGACTTCCGGATCGTCGGCGTGCTCGACGACTGGCGCCCCACCCCGCGCTTCTACGACATGAACCTGGATCGCTTCGGCGACGTGGAGCAGGTGTTCGTGCCGCTCTCCACCGCGATCGACCTGACCCTCGGCCGCAACGGCAGCATGGATTGCTGGAGTGCCGGCGACGATGCCGAGGACGACCCGGAAGGCAACATCGGGCTCAACGCGTCGTGCACGTGGCTGCAGTACTGGGTCGAGTTGCGCACGCCGGAACAGGTCGAGGACTACCGCCAGTACCTGGTCAACTATTCCGATGCACAGCGCGAAGCCGGCCGCTTCGAGCGACCCACCAACGTGCGCCTGCACGACCTGATGGGCTGGCTGGAGTTCAACGAGGTGGTGCCCAGCGACGTGCGCCTGCAGGTGTGGCTGGCGTTCGGCTTCCTGCTGGTGTGCCTGCTCAACACGGTGGGCCTGCTGCTGGCGAAGTTCCTGCGGCGCAGCAGCGAGATCGGCGTGCGCCGTGCGCTCGGTGCTTCGCGGCGCGACATCTTCGCGCAGTGCCTGGTCGAGGCCGGCACCATCGGGCTCGTCGGTGGCGCGGTCGGCCTGGGCCTCGCGCTGCTCGGGTTGTGGGCCGTGCGCCAGCAGCCGTCCAGCTATGCCGAACTCGCCCAGCTCGACCCGGCGATGCTGATGCTCACCATCGTCCTGGCGATCGTCGCGAGCGTGCTGGCCGGCCTGTTGCCGGCGTGGCGCGCCTGCGAGGTCACCCCTGCGATCCAGTTGAAGAGCCAATAACCCAACCACTGGTTCCCGCCTTCGCGGGAATGACCGGGAGACGACCATGGAACTCCGCCCCATCCTGTCCGCCCTGCGCCGCCACAAGACCGCGGCCGCGGTCATCGTGCTGGAGATCGCGCTCAGCTGCGCGATCGTCTGCAACGCCCTGTTCCTGATCGGCAGCCGCCTGGAGCGCATGGACCGCCCCAGCGGCATCGCCGAGGACAGCATCGTCCGCCTGCAGGTGATCGGCGCCGGCCAGGACGACAACGATGCCGCCCTGACCGCCACCGACCTCGCCGACATCCGCGCCATCCCCGGCGTCGTCGCCGCCGAGTCGGTCAACCAGGTGCCGTTCTGGAATTCCTCGTGGAACAGCTCCGTCAACCTGGAAGAAGACCAGACGCACCAGACGCTCGGCGCGACCACCTACCTGGGCGGGCCGCAGCTGTTCGAGACCTTCGGCCTGGACCTGGTGGCCGGGCGTGACTTCAACCCGGAAGAGTTCGTGGAGTGGGACGCCTTCAGCGCGCCCAACAGCGAGGTCGGCCTGCCCGCCGCGATCATCACCACTTCCATGGTCGAGACCATGTGGCCCGATGCCGCCCCCGCCGAAGTGCTGGGGCGCGAGTTCTACAGCTGGGGGCCGACGCCGATCCGGGTGGTGGGCGTCGTCGACCGGCTGGTGCGCCCGAACGACGTCGGCGGCACCGAAGGCTACGAATACGCCATGTTGCTGCCGGTGGATGTGCCGTACTCGCTGGGCGGGAATTACCTGATTCGCGTGGACGACCCGTCGCGCCGCATGGAGGCGCTGGCCGCGGCCCGCGACATCGTGATGCGCAACGGCCCCAGCCGGATCATCCTGGAGGACAACACGCTGACGCTCGAGCAGATGCGCAGCGACTTCTACCGCGAGGACCGCGCGATGGCGTGGCTGCTGGTCGCGGTGATCGTCGCGCTGCTGGTGGTCACGGCGCTGGGCATCGTCGGGCTGGCCAGCTTCTGGGTCGCCCAGCGCACCAAGCAGATCGGCGTGCGCCGCGCGCTGGGCGCCACCCGCAGCCAGATCCTGCGCTACTTCCAGACCGAGAACTTCCTGCTGGCCACCATCGGCATCGTCCTCGGCATGCTCATGGCCTACGGCATCAACCAGCTGCTGATGGACCGCTACGAACTGCCACGCCTGCCGGCGCTGTACCTGCCGGTCGGTGCACTGGCGCTGTGGCTGCTCGGGCAGATCGCGGTGTTCGGCCCGGCCCGGCGGGCGGCGGCGGTCCCGCCGGCGGTGGCGACGCGATCGGTCTGAGGGCGTAGGCTTCCGGCCCATGCCCACAGTCCTGGTGATCGACGACAACCCGGCAGTCGCGACGGCGCTGGAAACGCTGTTCTCGCTGCACGACATCGACACCCGCTCCGCGCGGTCACCCGAGGACGGGCTGGCCGCGCTGGAGGCCGGCGACGTCGACCTCGTGGTGCAGGACATGAACTTCCGCGCCGACACCACGTCGGGCGAGGAAGGCGTCGCGCTGTTCGAGCGGATCCGCGACGCGCACCCGGACCTGCCGGTGATCCTGCTCACCGCGTGGACGCACCTGGAGTCGGCGGTGGACCTGGTCAAGGCCGGCGCGTCGGATTACCTGGCCAAGCCCTGGGACGACCGCAAGCTGCTGGCGACGGTGAACAACCTGCTGGAGCTGGCCGAGACCCGGCGCGCGCTCGACCGGCACGTGCGCGGCGAGCGGCGGCGGCGCGACGCGCTGGAACGGGAACACGACCTGCGCGGCATCGTGTGGGCGGACCCGGCGACCGAACGCCTGCTGGCGCTCGCGGTACAGGTGGCGCGCTCGGACCTGCCGGTGCTGCTGACCGGCGCGAACGGCACCGGCAAGGAGAAATTCGCGGAGATCGTGCACGCCAACTCGCCGGTGCGCGACGGGCCGTTCGTCGCATTGAACTGCGGCGCGCTGCCGGGCGA
>CAMPJU010000054.1 GCA_946886995.1 uncultured Lysobacteraceae bacterium | reverse complement strand
GCCTCCCTGTCGAAGGGCTTCGCCGGCACGATGGCCGGCTTGCTGGTGAGCGAGGGCGCGCTGCGCTGGGACAGCCGGGTCAAGCATTTCCTTCCCGACTTCAGGCTGCACGATCCGCAGGCGGCGCAGGCGGTCACGGTCGCCGACCTGCTCAGCCACCAGGTCGGCCTGCCGCACCACACATACGACCGCGCGATCGAGGCCAACGCCGACTATCGCGACCTCGTGCACCGGCTGTACGAGACGCCGCTGCGCTGCGATCCGGGCGAGTGCTACACGTACCAGAACGTCGCCTTCAGCCTGATCGGCGATGTCGTGTTCGCCGCGACCGGCAACTTCTACAGCCAGGCCGTCGAACGGCGTCTCTTCGGGCCGCTGGGAATGCATGACGCGAGCCTGGGCCTGGAAGGCATCGAGGCCAGCCCGAGCTGGGCGCGCCCGCACGTGCGCACGCGAGGCGGCTGGGCGTCGTTGCGCCCGAAGCCCACGTACTACCGGCTCGCGCCTGCGGCGGGGGTCAACGCCAGCGCGTCCGACATGGCGCAATGGCTGCTCGCGCAGGGTGGCCATCGCCCGGACGTGTTGCCGGCGCCACTGCTGGCGACGCTGCACGAACCGCTGGTATCGACGCCTTCGGAAACGCGGTCGTCTTCCTGGCGGCGCGCGCGCGTCGACAAGGCCGGCTACGGGCTGGGCTTCCGCGTGTACGACTACGCCGGGCAGCGGCTGGTCTACCACGCGGGCGCGGTGCAGGGGTATCGCGGCATGATCGCGCTGCTGCCGGCCCGCGACCTGGGCGTGGCGATCCTCTGGAACGGCGAGAGCAGCATGCCGACCGGGCTGCTGCCGACGATCCTCGACCGCGCCATCGGCCTGTCGCAGCACCAGTGGCTGGCGTCGAGCGTGGTCGACGACGCGATGCTCGCCTACCGGCAGGGACTGCCCGCGGGTCGCGGCGTGAGCTACTACGAAGAGCCGTCGATGCTGGCCCGGCAACCGGGCAGCGACAGCACCACCGCGACCGCCGCTCCGTTCTGACCGCCCCGCGCCGACCCGGCGCAAAAAAAAACTCCCCCCCGCCTGGGCCGCGGGGAGGGAGCTCGATTACGGTCTTATCGGGGTTTCTTATTAGATCATCGGCGTCGGCAGGGCCGGCATCGTCACCGGGGCCGACTTCTTGCTCGCGCGGCGCGCCGGGCGCTTGGCCGCCTTTCGTGCCGGACGCTTGGCGGCCTTCTTCGCGGCCTTCTTCGCGGGACGGCGGGTCGCCTTGCGGGCAGTCTTCTTCGCAGGACGCTTCGCAGCCTTCTTCGCCGGACGCTTGGCGGCTTTCTTGGCCGTCTTGCGGGTGGCCTTCTTGGCCGTCTTGCGCGTTGCCTTCTTGGCGGTCTTGCGGGCAGGCCGCTTGGCTGCCGACTTGCGGGTCGACTTGCGCGCCGTCTTCTTGGCGGCCGTCTTCCGGGTCGACTTGCGCGCCGTCTTCTTGGCGGCCTTGCGGGCAGTCTTCTTGGCGGTCTTGCGGGCAGGCCGCTTGGTCGCCGTCTTCCGGGTCGTCTTGCGCGCCGTCTTCCTGGCGGCGGCCTTGCGGGCCGGGCGCTTGGCTGTCTTGCGCGCGGTCTTCTTGGCCGCCTTCTTGGCGGTCTTGCGGGCCGCCGGTTTGCGGGCGGTCTTCTTCGTCGCCTTCTTGGCGGACTTCTTCGCAGCTTTCTTCATGGCCATGAGATGGCTCCTCGTCAGTGGACTAGCTGGAGTTACTGCCCAGTTCGAAGCTTCGCCGCGGGAGTCGGACCCGCGGCCAACCGCCGGCACGCGGTGCGTGCCGGAACGGATCGGGGGCACCGTGCGCGGCCGTCGGCCATCGCGCGGGCAACAAAAAACCCGCGGCGCATCGCGTCGCGGGTCGTGTCATGGAAGGTCGTCGGCGTTTTCGCGAGGGAGACGATGCCCGAGTCCACCGTTGTGACTGTGCTGGTGGAGGTCGGCAATGTGGCTCGTGTTGTCGCGATGGCTCGGCTCACTCGTGTCCGCAGGCATGGCTGCTCGGGCGAAACGTAGACACGGTTTTTTCCACTGTCAACAACCCCGTTGGGTGTCCAGCAGGGTTCGGCCGCGGCCAGGCGTCGGGCATCTCCCGTCGCCGGCGTGCGACTGCGCCGCAGCGCGCGACGAATTCGCGCGGACATGACGCATGCAACAGGCCAGGAACCAGCACTGGCGCGGCTTCCAGCCGTTGGCACATTTTTGTACATGGTGATTTATTCACCACGCGCTTTGATCGACCGCATCCTCCGACGGCCGCGACGGCGGGTGACCGGGCGATCCGCGGCGGGCGGCCGGGTCTCCGCCGTACCGCGCCGCACAAGCCGATTTGCGCGAAAAGTGCGCGGCTTCCCGGGCAAGAAAAAACCCGCGCCGGTCGGCGCGGGTTCGATGGCCTCGGCCGGGAGCGACGCCGTGTCAGTCGTCGTTCTCGATCAGTTCCGCGTAGTCGTCGGGCTCGAGCAGTTCCTTCAACTGGTCCGGTTCCTCGAGCTCGACCACGAAGATCCAGCCGTCGCCGTAGGCGTCCTCGTTGATGGTTTCGGGCTTGTCCGCCAGCGCGCCGTTGACCTCGACGACCGTGCCCGTGACGGGTGCGTAGACATCCGATGCCGCCTTGACCGATTCGACGACCGCGCACGCCGTGCCCGCTTCCACCCGGTCGCCGACGTTGGGCAGCTCGACGTACACCAGGTCGCCGAGCAGTCCCTGGGCGTGGTCGGAGATCCCGATGGTGGCCTTGCCGTCGCCCTCCACGCGCGCCCACTCGTGGGACTTCATGAACTTCAGGTCGCCGGGGATCTCGCTCATGGGGCTGCTCCGTGGACTGCCGTGCAAGGGCCGACGCGATGCCGGCGGGAGGGATGGGCGGCTAGTGTAAACAAGGGCGGCCGCCGCCAAGCAAACGCGGCCGTCAGATGCCCGGCTGCGGCTGCCCGTCGCGCACGAACGGGAACTTGACGATGCGCACCGGCAGCGCGCGCCCGCGGATCTCCACGTGCACCTGGCCGGGCTCGCCGGCGGGGATGCGCGCGAACGCGATCGCCTTGCCGAGGGTCGGGGAGAACGTGCCCGACAGCACCTCGCCGTCGCCCTGCGCGGTGGTGACCTTCTGCCCGTGCCGCAGCACGCCCTTCTCGTCCATCACCAGCCCGACCAGCTGCCTCGGCACGCCCTGCGCGCGCTGCGCTTCCAGCGCCGCGCGCCCGATGAAGTCGCGGTCGGCGTCGAGCGCGACGGTCCAGGCGAGCGCCGACTCGTCGGGCGTGCTCGCTTCGTCCATGTCCTGGCCGTACAGGTTCATGCCCGCCTCCAGGCGCAGCGTGTCGCGCGCGCCCAGGCCTGCAGGTCGCACGCCCGCGTCGAGCAGCGACTGCCACAGGGCGGCCGCGCGGTCGGCAGGCACGACGATCTCGAATCCGTCCTCGCCCGTGTAACCGGTGCGTGCGACGAACAACGGCGTGCCGTCGCGCGCCGTGACTTCCGCCGCGGAGAACCGGGCGAGCTTCCCGGCCCGCCCCGCGTCCTCTTCGCCAAGCAGGCCGCGCACGCGTTCCCGCGCGGTTGGACCCTGCACCGCCACGATCGCGAGGTCCTCGCGCTCGCGCACCTCCACGCCGGCCGGCGCGTGGCGGCGGATCCACGCCAGGTCCTTCTCGCGGGTCCCGGCATTGACCACCAGGCGGTAGTGCCCGCCGTCCATGCGGTAGACGATGAGGTCGTCGATGATCCCGCCGCGCTCGTCGAGCATGCAGGTGTAGAGCGCCCGGCCGTGGGCCTTCAGCTTGTCGATCGAGTTGGCGACCAGGCGCCGCAGGAAGTCCTTGCCGCCCTCTCCGTGCAGGTCGACCACGGTCATGTGGCTGACGTCGAACATCCCCGCGTCGCGCCGCACCTGGTGGTGCTCGTCCACCTGCGAGCCGTAGTGCAGCGGCATGTCCCAGCCACCGAAGTCGACCATCTTCGCGCCGAGCGCGCGGTGGGATTCGTTGAGGGTCGTCTTGCGGGTCATGGGCCGGTTCCGGTGCGGGAAGCCGGCCATTGTAGGACGCGGGTCGCCCCGTCCCGTCGTCAGGCGGCGGGCTCCACCCGCAACGCGCCGGCGTCGGCGGCCACCACGCGGACGCGGGTGCCCGCCGGAAGGTCGGCGCCGAACGCGGTCCAGTAGGCATCGCCGATCTTCAACCGGCCGCGGCCGTCGACGATCGCCGTCTCCAGCAGGTGCACCTGCCCGACCAGTTGCTCGCCACGCCGGTTGAGCAACGGGCGGTCGCTCGCGAGCGGCAGGTGGCCACGGCGCACCCGCCAGCCGACCAGGACCGACACCAGCGCCAGCAGCGCGAACACCATCCATTGCGCCGACAGCGGCATCGGCACCATCAATGCGAGCAAACCCGCGCCGGCGGCGGCGAACCCGAGCCAGAGCATGAATGCGCCAGGGGCGAGCGCCTCGGCCGCGAACAGCGCCAGCGCCAGGCCCCACCAGAACCAAGGCGATGCCATCAGCGCGACCATGTCAGGCGCTCCTGTTGCCGCCGGCCGCCGCGTCGCCCTTGACTGCCTTGGCGAGCTCCGCGATACCCGCCAGCGAGCCGAGCACGCCGGTGGTCTCCATCGGCAGCATCAGCAGTTTCTGGTTGGGCGAGTGCGCGAAATCCTTCAGCGCCTCGACGTATTTCTGCGCGACGAAGTAGTTGATCGCCTGCACGTCGCCGGCCGCGATCGCGTCGGAAACCATCTGCGTCGCCTTCGCCTCGGCCTCCGCCAGGCGCTCGCGGGCCTCGGCTTCGCGGAACGCGGCCTCGCGCTCGCCCTCGGCGTCGAGGATGGTCGACTGCTTCTCGCCCTCGGCCTTGAGGATGGCCGCCTGGCGGAAGCCCTCGGCCTCCAGGATGTTCGCGCGCTTTTCGCGCTCGGCCTTCATCTGGCGCGCCATCGCTTCCACCAGGTCGCGCGGAGGCTGGATGTCCTTGAGCTCGATGCGGTTGACCTTGACGCCCCAGGGATGGGTCGCCTGGTCGACGGCGACCAGGACCTTGGCGTTGATCTCGTCGCGCTTGGACAGCGACTCGTCCAGGTCCATCGAGCCGATCGAGGTGCGGATGTTGGTCATCACCAGGTTGAGGATCGCGATCTCCAGGGTCGCCACCTCGTAGGCGGCCTTGGGCGCGTCGAGCACCTGGAAGTAGACGACGCCGTCGCACTTGACCACGGCGTTGTCCTTGGTGATCACGTCCTGGCTGGGGACGTCCATCACCTGTTCCATCATGTTGAGCTTGCGGCCGATGCCGTCGACCCACGGGATGATGAAGGCGAGGCCCGGCGACAGCGTGTGGGTGTAGCGCCCGAAGCGCTCGACCGTCCACTCGTAGCCCTGCGGCACCACGCGGACACCCTTGAGCACGGTGATCACCGCGAACACGATCAGGACGATGACGAAGATCTGCATTGCCGCTTTCCCCTTTGCCGGGCCCCGCGGGCCCGTCCCGACGCCATGTTAGCCCCGGCTGCGACGGTCCGGCGCCGGGCCGCATCTAGACTCGTTGAATGGCCGCCACGACGAGCTTCGCGATCGACGTCCCCGATGCCCTGCTCGCCCGCGTGCGGGCCGGCGACCGGGCGGCGTTCGAGCAGCTCTACCGCTGGTTCGAGCGGCCCGTGTTCACCCTCGCGGTGCGCATGCTCGGCGACCGCGACCAGGCCCAGGACGTGCTGCAGGACACCATGCTCAAGGCGTACTCGAAAATCGACGGCTTCGACTCGCGCGGCGGCAGCCCGTTCTGGGGCTGGCTGCGCCAGGTGGCGGTCAACGAGGCGCTGATGCGGTTGCGGCGCACGCGCCGCCTGTCCCGCGAGCTCGGCGACGACAGGATGCTCGACCACGCCGAGGATCCGGGCCCGCCACCGCCGGCGGCCGCCGACGCCGCCGCGCTCCAGCGCGCGCTGGCTGCCCTGCCCGAAGCCACCCGCAGCGTCCTGTGGCTGTACCACGCCGAGGGATACACGCACGAGGAGATCGCGGCGTTGATGGAGCGCACCGCGAGCTTCTCGAAATCGCAACTCGCGCGCGGCACGCGCCGCCTGCGCACGCTGCTCGAAGGCAGCCTGGAGACCGCCCATGCCTGATGCCACGTCCCGTCGCGACCCGCCGCCCCCGACCTGGGGGGATGCCCTCGCCCGGTTGCCGATGGAAGCCGCACCCGTGGACGCGTGGGAGCGCGTCGCGGCGTCGCTGGATGGCGTGCGGGCAGCGGGGCCGACACGCGGGCGCCGCCGCACCCGCCTGGCGGGTTGGCTGGCCATTGCCGCGGCGCTGGCACTCGCGGTCGCGCTGCCGTGGCCGGACGGCGACGTGCCCACCGCCACCACGCCGCTGGCCGGCACGACGCCGGCTGCGGGCGGGGTGGACGATGCAGCCGCCGTACCCCCCACGCTCGCCGAGCTGCAGGCGGAATCGATGTGGCTGGAGACGCTGCTCGCACACGCACGCGACGGGAGCATGGCCACCGGAAGCGCCGCCGCGATGGGCGCCGAACTCGAGGCGCGCGTGGCAGCCATCGACGGTGCCCTGGCGCAACCCGGGCTCGACCCCCCGCGTGCGCACGCACTCTGGGCCGAGCGCGTCCAGGCCTTGCAGGCACTCGCAAGTTTCGAAGGCACCCGCCGCTGGCTCGCCGTGAACGGCGAGCAGTACGACGGCGTGCTGGTGCAGGTCAACTGACAGAAGGAATCGAGATGAAACCCGCAAAGATGCTTCCGCTTGCCATCGCCCTCGCAAGCCTGCTTCCCGCCGGCGGGGCGCTTGCGCAGCACATCCCGCAACGGCTGGAGCGCCCGGCGGCGAGCGCCCCGGCGCCAACCCGCCTCCTTGAAACCGCATCCAGCCGGGCGGCAAGGATGCGTGCTGCGCGCGAGGCAGATGACAGGGTGCCCAAGCCCGTCATCGGCGTGGTCCTCGCGCAGGACGACGGCCAAGGCGTGCCCATCGCCGCGGTCACTCCGGGTAGCGCGGCGGCCGACGCCGGACTGCGCACGGGTGACCGACTGGTGGCGATCGACGGCCATGCCCTCCTCGGCAGCACCGGCGCGCTACGCGTCGTCAATGCACATCGCCTGCTGGCGGGCCTGGACACCGACCGCGTCGTGCGCCTGGAGGTCCTCCGCGGCGACGACCGTCGCAGCGTCCGCGTCACGCCCCGGCTGAGCGATCGCGTCGTCGTTTGGGTGGACGACGAAGGCCGGGAAATCAGCACGCACGGCGACGTCGTGGTCATGGAGCGCGAGACGGTGCGCGCGCTGCGCGAGCGCGGCGGCGTGCCCGGCGTCGCCCCGGTCATCCGGCGCGAGGTCGTGCGGCCGGGCGAATCCCCCGCGCTGCTGGAAGCCTTCCGGTGGAACGGCCTGAACCTGGCCACGGTCGGCACGGAACTCGGTCGCTATTTCGGTACGGACGAAGGGGTGCTGGTGCTCAGCGCCGGCCCGCACCTGGACGCCCTCCAGCCCGGCGACGTGATCCGCAGGATCGGCGCGACGCGGGTCGCGACCCCGCGCGAGGCGATGGATGCGTTGCGCCAACTCGCGCCGGGCTCCGCCGTCACCCTCGAAGTCCTGCGCGACCGCAAGTCGACAAGCGCGCGCGTGACCGTCCCCCGGGCCCTTCGCGCGCTGCCACTCGCGCCCCCGGCGCCGCCCGCGCC
>CAMPJU010000053.1 GCA_946886995.1 uncultured Lysobacteraceae bacterium | reverse complement strand
GTTCGGGAGCGTGGGGGTGCCGACGTCGCAGCGGCGGGCGGTGGGAGTCGCGATCTGGGTGATCGAGGACTGACTCAGGCGACGTTGCACCAGGCTTCGGGGATCAGCGGCGGCGTGGCGGGTTCGATGCCCTGCACCAGGTTGTCGAGGCCGTGGTCGCCGATGGACGGGTGCGCTGCGCGCGCATGACCGAGCAGTTCGACCGCGAGGGTCTCCATGCGGGCGATGTTGGCCTGGATGCGGGCGGCGAATGCGTCGTCGTCGAGTTCGTCCGCGAGGGCGCGATTCATTTCGCGGAACCAGGCGACGCGTTGCTGGTCGAGCATCGGCGGGGCGCCCGGGCCCGCGTGCCGGGGTGCATGTTCGACGCCTTCCGCGGCATTGCGCTCGCCCCACTCGCGAAACAGGGGCTGCATCGCGACATTCAGCGCTTCGGCATGGCGCGCGGTGTCGCGCAGGCGTCCCAGCATCGCGATGTCGGCGATCCGGCCGCCGAAGAACAGGGGCGCGAGCAGCGACCAGTAGAACGTGTAGTCCCACAACACCTTGTACGTCAGCACCTGCGGGTCGCCGAACAGCGGGTACTGGCCCTGGTAGAGGCTCAGCGTGTTCGCATAGAAAGAGAAGTACATCTGCTGGAACAGCGACGCGTGCGGCGCAATGTCGCGGCCCGCGCGGTCGCGCGCGACGAGTTCGCAGATATAGGTGTTGGCGATCGCGATGAAGTCGCTGCCAGGCGAGTAGAACGGATCCAGGAACAGGCCGGCGTCACCGGTCAGGGCCCAGCGGTCGCCCGAGAACACCTGCCTGCAGCCGTGGGAGAAGTGGCGCAGGTAGCGGAAGTCCATCGACGCGTGGCCGCCCTCCTCCAGTGCACGCGCCACGCGCGGCTGGTGGGTGCGCAGCCAGGCCATCGCCTTGTCGGGCGTGTCGATGGTGTCCAGCGGATGCAGCGCCGGGTCGCAGACGATGCCGAGCGAATGCGCGCCCGAGGCAAGGGGAATCAGCCAGAACCAGTAGCCCGGGCCGCAGAGGTGGTTGGTGGACCGCCAGCGCTCGGGCGGGTCGCAGCGTCCGCGCCATTCGGCATCGCCCCAGCCGTCGACGTCGAGGATGCCCTCCACGCGCCACCAGGCAGCGTTCGCGTCGTGGTCGTTGGTTTCGGCGAGCCCGAGTTTGCGCTTCAGCACGCCGGCGCGTCCGCTGGCGTCGACCAGCCAGCGGGACTCCAGGGCCCGGGTTTCGCCGTCGCGACGGAACTCGAGCCGGTGCGCCTCGCCATCGGTGCCGGTGTCGATGCGCTGGACCATCGCCCCGTCGATGAAGCGCACCCCGAGCGCACGCGCGCGCTCGCCCAGGAAGTTCTCGAACCGCCCGCGGTCGATCTGCCAGGACGGCGTGGGCAGCAACCGGCTGACGCCGATCTCGACGCAGTCGGCGAGGTCGTCGCGGCCGTGGCTGAAGAAGAACCGGAAACCGAACTTGCGCACCTGGTCGGCCTGCAGGTGGTCGCGCAGGCCGAGCACGTTGGCGAAATAGTGCGCGCCGATCTCGACCATCGACTCGCCGACCTTGAACGCCGCCTCGGGGACGGGGTGCCGGTTGCGCTCCAGCACCACCACGTCGATGGCGGGATCGAGGCGCTTGAGCTGCAGCGCCAGGCACAGCCCGGCCAGGCCGCCACCGACGACCGCGACGTCGCAGTCGGGCGCCACCGACGTCATGCGTGGGTCTTGCGCGCGGCGGTGCGGCCGCGCGGAGCGCTCGCGAACTCGCCGGTCGGATCGTCGATCACCGGGGGGTTCGCCCGGGTGCGGCGCCACGCGGTGAACAGGTTCTCGTGGGCCAGCACCTGCATCACCACGTGCGAGGTGATGCGCCACAGGTCGCGCAACGGCCGGAAATGGCTGGCGCGGAACTGCTGGTCGCTGTCGTGCACGCTGTAGCGCGACTCGATCGGCACCGAAACGCAGCGCGTGCCCAGCCGTCGTGCCGCGGAGATGAGGATCTGCGCCTCGAACACGAAATCCTCGCCGGGCACGTCGCCCAGTGCGGCGACGGCGGCGGGGTAGTAGCGCTGGCCACTCTGGGTGTCGGCGATGCGGTACCCGGTGCCGAAAGCGATGCCCCAGTCGCCGAACTCGTTCGCCAGGCGCCGGTAGCCGGGCTGGCTGGCGCGCTTGCGCAGGCGTGCGCCGATGACGATGGCGTTCGGATGGCGCGCCGCCGCGGCGAGCAGGCGCGGGATGTCCTCGGCCGCATGCTGGCCGTCGCCGTCCATCGTCACCACGCCGTCCATGCCGCGGCGCAGCGCCTCCGCGAACCCGTCGCGCAACGAGGCGCCCTTGCCCATCCGGTGCACGTGGCGCAGGACGACCGCCGGGAGGTCGGCGATGCGCTCGACCGTGGCGTCGTCAGAACCGTCGTCGACGACGATCACGTTGGGGCAGTGGGCGAGCGCGCCGGACACGACGTCGCGGATCCGCAACGCCTCGTTCAATGCGGGGATCACCACGGCGATGCGCGAAGGGTCGATGGACACGGGATCAGGCATTGGAGGACTCGCCATGGTGGAGTTCGAGGTGCAGCACGGCGCCCGGACCGGCGTCCAGCGCGGCAGTGGTTGAACGGACCGCCAGGGCGTCGAACAGCGGCAGCATCGGGGCCATCGCATTGCCCGCTGCGTGGCGCGCGAGCGGACCGTCGCCGCCCGCTGCTGCGCCGTCGTCCAGGGACGCGGAGATGCGGATGCCGGGTCCGGTCCGTGCAAGCACCAGTGCGGCGCCAAGCAGGCCGGCGCTGCGTGCCTGGGTCGCCAGCGGTCCGCGCGCGGACGTGTCGTAGGCGACCAGCAGCACCGCCGCGCTGCCGGCGTGCAGTTGTGCCAGTGCTTCCAGCAGGCCCTGCGCGAACGTACCCCGGTAGGCACTCAACGCGGTCGCGGGCTGGAGGCAACCGGTGCCGATGGTCCAGTAGCCCGCGGCGGCGTTGTGCACCGAATTGTGGAAGCGCGTCGGCGAGATGTCGGACGGCGTGCCGGCCAGGGTCTCGCACATGTAGTCGGTGATCGCCAGGTCGCCGTGGGTGGAGGCGAACACGGAGGGCATCGACGCGGGATCGACCGCGGCGTCGGCGCATGCCGCTTGCGCCACGTCGAGCGCCACCGCCACCGTTTCGGGGGCGCGACGACGCTCGTTCGGCGCCAGCAGGGCCGGCGACGGCTTCGCCGCGGCGTCGTCAGGCCGCGTCCCCTCGCGGGCGAAGGCCTGCGCGGCGGTCCACGACGGCAATCCATCCGCCCAGAAGCCGATCCCCGCGATGCAGGCGGACAGTGGGGTCATGTGCGCCCGAACACCAGCGAGCAGTTGTTGCCGCCGAAGCCGAAGGAGTTGTTCATCGCGTACCGCAGCGACGCGGACTCGGCGTTGTCGAACCGTACCTGCGGTCCGCACGCTGGATCGCGCTCGTCGCTGTTGAGCGTCCCGGGCAGCAGCCCATGCGCGAGCGCGAGCAGCGCGAACACCGACTCCACGATGCCAGCGGCGCCGAGCGTGTGGCCAGTCCAGCCCTTGCTGGACGCTGCGTGCAGGGTGTCCGGGAACATCGCCGCCACCGCGCGCGCCTCGACGCTGTCGTTCGCCGGCGTGGCGGTGCCGTGCAGGTTGAGGTAGCCGACGTCGCCCGGCGCGATGCCCGCACGCGCCATGGCATCGCGCATCGCGAGCCGTGCGCCCAGGCCTTCCGGATGCGGTGCCGACATGTGGTGGGCGTCGCTCGACTCGCCGTACCCGCGCAGCTGCAAGCCGCCTGCGTCATCGCCTTCGCCGGCGCGCTCCAGCAGCGCGAACCCGCCCGCCTCGCCGAGCGAGAGCCCGTCCCGGCGCGCGTCGAACGGACGGCACGGCTCGCGGGACACCAGCTGCAACGCGTTGAACCCGAACAGCACGCTGCCGCACAGCGTGTCAACGCCGCCGACCAGCGCGGCATCCACCACGCCGGCCTGCACCAGCCGCGCGGCCTGCGCGAAGACCTTGGCGCTGGACGAACACGCGGTGGCCACGGTGACCGCGGGCCCCTGCAGCGCCGTCGCCTCGCGCACGAAGTCGCCGAGTGAATGCGGGGTATGCACGATCGGTCGCGCGAGGTCGGCAGGGAACGCCGGCGTCCCGTCTTCGCCCGGCTGCAACCGTGCATAGGCCTCTTCGCTGGCGCCGATGCTCGAGGTCGACGTGCCGACGACGACGGCCACGCGCCCGGCGCCGTACCGCGCGCGTGCGCCCGCCACGGCATCGAGCAGGCCGTCCTGCTGCAGGGCCATCCAGGCGAGGCGGTTGTTGCGGCATTCCCAGGTCGCCAACGCGTCCGGCAATGGCGCTTCCTCGAGGCCATCGACCCGGCCCGTCCAGCAGCTCAGTGGCGCGCCGTCCAGGCGCGGGCCGAAGGTGTTCGGGCGCAGGCCGCTGCGACGTTCGCGCAGTGCGGCCAGCTGGGCATCCCGGCCTCGCCCGAGGGCGGTGGTCGCGGTCCAGGCGCGGACCGCCAGCGGCTGGATCGATGGTGGCGGTGGATGCGACGACTGCGCGGGCGGCACGGGGTTCCCTGGCTTGCGCCGTGCACACGGCGGTACGTGCCGAGTATGCCAGCACGGGTACGATGCCAGCGCCAATGCAGACACTACCCGTCATCGAAATCGTCAGCGCCACCCGGCTGCCCGAAGCTGGATTCTGGAAGGACGCGCCGCTGGGCATTTCACTCCGGCGCCTCGCGGCGGACCGCCGGCTGGTACCGCGGGTGGCATTCGCGAACCGCCGAGGGCTCCCCGAGCTCTACAACGCGCGGATCGAGGCCAGCGAGGCCGACGTGCTGGTCTTCATGCACGACGATGTCTGGATCGACGACTACCACCTCGCGAACCGCGTGACGGCCGGGTTGCGCAACTTCGACGTCATCGGCGTTGCCGGCAATCGGCGCAGGGTGCCCGGCCAACCGTCCTGGGCGTTCCTGGATACCCGCTGGACACCCGACGAGGGGCACCTGTCCGGCGCGATGGCGCACCATCGCCAGCCGTTCGGCCCCATCACCTGGTTCGGCGAGGTACCGGCGGCATGCGAGTTGCTCGACGGCGTGTTCCTCGCCGCCAGGACCACGGTGCTCCGCGCACGCGGCCTCCGGTTCGACCCGCGGTTCGCGTTCCATTTCTACGACATGGACCTGTGCCGGAGCGCCCGCGCGCTCGGCCTGCGGCTGGGCACGTGGCCCATCTGCCTCACGCATGGCAGTGGCGGTTCGTTCGTCTCTCCGGCGTGGAACGACGGTTATCGCGCCTACCTGGAGAAGTGGGGCGCGTAGCACTCCGGGGCTTTGCTAGGCTCGCCGTCCCGCGCCCGTCGGCGCCGACCCGGGGTTGCGGATGCCCAACGACCGATTGCTCGCCCTCCTGGCCCTTGCGGCGCTGGCCGGCCCTGCGCACGCCCACGAGCCCCGCGTCCTCACGCACGCCGACTATGCCCGCGCGGAGCAGTTCCTGGGCCACAACACCGATCCGCTGGTGGACCACGCCGTCACCGGAGTGACCTGGGAGGACGACCGCCATTTCGTGTTCGAGGACCACGACGCGACCGGCGAACAGGCCCTGCGCATGGATGCCGCGACCGGGACGGTGACGCCGGTTGCAGCCGGCGAAACCCCCGAAAAGCGCGCCGACGACGCGGAGGACGCGGAGGACGCGCCGCCCGCGGTGGTCTCGCCCGACGGCACGCTGGCCGCATTCATCCGCGACTGGAACCTGTGGGTGCGCGACACGACCACCGGCCTGGAGACGCGACTGACCGAGGACGGCGTGACCGACTTCGGCTACGCCACCGACAACGCCGGCTGGACGCACAGCGACCGGCCGATCCTGGCGTGGTCGCCGGACTCGACGAAGATCGCGACCTTCCAGCAGGACCAGCGCCGCACCGGCAGCATGACCCTGGTGTCGACCAATGTCGGCCACCCGGTGGTCGAGACCTGGAAGTACCCGCTGGTCGGCGACGAGCACGTCACCATGATCGAGCGCGTCGTCATCGACGTGCCGACCCGCACCGTCGTGCGCCTGGACCTGTCGCCGGACCAGCACCGATCGACCCTGTGCGACGACGTCAGCTGCTACGGCGGCTGGGAGGACGTGCAGTGGGCGCCGGACTCGACCAGCCTGGCCTTCGCTTCGACCTCGCGCGACCACAAGGACACCTGGCTGCGCGTGGCCGACCCTGCGACCGGCGCGGTGCGGACCGTGTTCCACGAGCATGCGCCGACCTATTTCGAGAGCGGCAACGGCCGGGTCAACTGGAAGTACCTGCCGGAAAGCGACGCGTTCATCTGGTTCAGCGAGCGCGAGGGCTGGGGACATCTCTACCTGCACGACCTGTCGAGCGGCGCGCTGAAGCACGCGATCACGACGGGCACCGGCAACGTCACCGAGGTACTGCGCGTGGATCCCGCGTCGCGCACCCTGTGGTTCCGCGGGGTGGGCATGGAGCCCGCGCGCGATCCGTATTACCAGCATTTCTACAAGGTCGGCTTCGACGGAGGCGCGCCGGTGCTGCTCACGCCCGAGGACGCGAACCACGACGTCACGCTCTCGCCCGGCGGCACGTACTTCGTGGACGTGCATTCCACACCCACGACGCCGCCGGTCACGGTGCTGCGCCGCGCCGACGACGGCACGCTGGTGGCGGAAGTCGCGCGCGCCGACATCTCGCGCCTGCGCGCCGCGGGCTGGGTGCCGCCCGAGCCATTCACGGTCATGGCGCGCGACGACGAGACCACCCTGCACGGCCTGATGTTCAAGCCGACGCATTTCGACGCCTCACGGCGCTACCCGCTGGTCGTCTACGTCTATCCGGGCCCGCAGACCGGCTCGGTGCGCGGCCGCAGCTTCGCCAGCGCGCGGCGCGACCACCAGGCGCTCGCGGAACTCGGCTTCATCGTCATCGCGGTCGACGGGCTGGGCACGCCCTGGCGCAGCAAGGCCTTCCACGATGCGTTCGACGGCGACATCGGCGACAACACCCTGCCCGACCAGGTCGCGGCGGTACGCCAGCTCGCGGCGCGCCATCCGTGGATCGACCTGGACCGCGTCGGCATCTGGGGCCACTCGGGCGGTGGGTACGCGACCGCCGATGCGATGTTCACCTACCCGGACTTCTTCAAGGTCGGCATCGCCGAGAGCGGCAACCACGACAACCGCAACTACGAGGACGACTGGGCGGAGAAGTGGCAGGGCCTGGAAACCTTCGATGCCGACGGTCGCAGCAACTACGAGGACCAGGCCAACCAGGCCCATGCGGCCAACCTGCAGGGCAAGCTGTTCCTCGTCCACGGGATGATGGACGACAACGTGCCGCCGTACTCGACGCTGCTGGTGGTCGACGCGCTGGTGAAGGCCAACAAGGACTTCGACCTGCTGCTGCTGCCGCATGCGCGCCACGGCTACGGCGAGGACCAGTGGTACGTGATGCGCCGGCGCTGGGACTATTTCGTGGAGCACCTGCTCGGCGCGGTGCCGCCGGCCGGGTACGCCATCACGCCGCCGGCGGACGACTGAGCCCGCGTCGCCGCGCGGCCACGTAGACTTCGCGCTTTCCCGCCAGACCCGGAACCGCATGCAATCGCCGCCTGACGCACCCAACCGCCTCCAGCCCCTGCCCAAGCTGATCTTCGCCTCGCGCTGGCTGCAGCTGCCGCTGTACCTGGGACTGATCGTCGCGCAGTGCGTCTACGTGTTCCTGTTCGTCAAGGA
>CAMPJU010000052.1 GCA_946886995.1 uncultured Lysobacteraceae bacterium | reverse complement strand
TGCTGGGTCCGTTGCGCCAGCAGCAGGCGCTGCCGCCGGCGCGGCTGGACGAGCTGGAGGAGCGCTGGGCGGCGGCCGCACTGCGCGAGGCGTCCGACGCCAACATCCTGGCGGAGCGCTGGGAAGCGTTGCCGGTGGCGCTGAAAAGTTCGCCTGACGTGGTCTCCGCGTACGCGGCGCGCGCGGCGGCGCTGCGCTGGGACGACGCGGCGCTCAAGAGCCTGGAACAGGCGCTCGACAGCCGCTGGGACGAAGGCCTGGCCGCGCAGTACGGCGCGCTGCAACTCGGGCGCGTGGAGCAGCGCCGCGAACATGCCGAGCGCTGGCTGAAGGCGCATCCGGCCAGCCCGGCGCTGCTGCTGACCCTGGCGCGGCTCGCGCGCGAGCAGGGCCAATGGAGCGTTGCCGAGGACTACCTGCACCGCGCGCTGGCGCAGGGCGCCGGCGGCGAGGCCTGGGAGGAGCTCGGCCACGGGTTCACGGTGGCCGGCGACGAAGCGCGTGCGCGCCAGTGCTACGCGAACGCGTTGCGTGCCGAGCGCGGCGAGGCGCCGACCGAGCTCGCCGGCCGCGACCTGCGCCAGAAGATCTACGACTCGGCGGTCACCGAGGAGCGCGACGAGCACGGCATGCCCCGCCTCCGCGGGTGACCCCGGACGGCGTTACCGCTCCAGGATCGCCACCACCCCCATCCCGCCCGCGGTGCAGATCGACACCAGGCACCGGCCGCCGCCACGGTCCTTCAGCTCCTTCGCCGCGGCCGCGACGATGCGCGCACCGGTCGCCGCGAACGGATGGCCTGTCGCCAGCGACGAGCCATTCGGGTTGATCTTCGCGGGATCGATCCGGCCCAGCGGCGCGTCCAGGCCGAGCCGGTTGCGGCAGTACTCCTCGCTCTCCCACGCGCGCAGCGTGCACAGCACCTGCGCGGCGAACGCTTCGTGGATCTCGTAGAAGTCGAAGTCCTGCAGCGACAGGCCGTTGCGCGCCAGCATCTCGGGCACCGCGATGGTCGGCGCCATCAAAAGGCCCTCGCCATGCACGAAGTCGACCGCGGCGACGTGGGCGTCGCGCAGCCGGCACAGCACTTCGTGGCCATGCTTCTCCGCCCACGCCTCCGAGGCGAGCAGGCAGGCCGAGGCGCCATCGGTGAGCGGCGTCGAGTTGCCTGCGGTGAGCGTGCCGCGACCGGAGGTGCGGTCGAAGGCGGGCTTGAGCGATGCCAGTTTCTCGAGCGTCGTGTCGGCGCGCAGCACGTTGTCGCGCGCCACGCCGCGGAAGCTGACGACCAGGTCGTCGAGGAAGCCGCGCTCGTACGCCGCGGCCAGCTTCCGGTGCGAGCCCAGCGCCCATTCGTCCTGCGAATCGCGCGAGATCGACCACTCGCGCGCCATGTCCTCGCAGTGCTCGCCCATCGACTTGCCGGTGCGCGGCTCGGCCACGCCCGGGAAGTCCGGCTTGAGCTCGCGCGGGTGGAAGCCCCGGAAGGTGCGCAGCTTGTCCTGCCAGGTGCGCGCGGCATTGGCCGCCAGCAACCGGCGGCGCAATGTCTTGCCGTACACGATCGGCACGTCGGAGGTGCTGTCCGACCCGCCCCCGACGCCCGCCTCGATCTGCCCGCAGGCGATCTTGTTGGCCACGTGCACGATGGTGTCGAGCGAGGTGCCGCAGGCGCGCTGCATCGTGATGCCGGGGGTCAGCGGCGACAGCCCGGAGGACAGCGCCGCCTCGCGGCCCAGGTTCCAGTCGGCCGAATGCTTGATCACCGCCCCCAGCGCGACCTCGCCGAGCTGCTGGCCATGCAGGCCGAACTTCTCGACCAGCGCGCCGAGCGTGCGCACGGACATGCCCAGGTTGCCGACATCGGCGTAGGCCGTGTTCTGCCGACAGAACGGAATGCGGACCCCGCCTAGGATCGCGACGGGACGGGACTGGCGCA
This sequence comes from uncultured Lysobacteraceae bacterium, assembly GCA_946886995.1. The sequence goes on along the minus strand of CAMPJU010000052.1, from coordinate 5,848 downwards.
TCGTTGACCTCCGATAATGTCGGCGAGCATAGCGCCGGCATCGTGCACGGCCAATCATGGACACGAGATGACACGACCCGACAGCCCCGGCGACGCCGCCGCACCGGTGCACCTGCTCGCGGCGCTGGCGCTGGAATGCGCGCCGGCCGGCGCGGCGGGCCGCGATGCCCTGCCGCAGGCCGACGCCGCCGCGCTGGCCGCGCGCATCGCGGAGGACCTCGCGGTGTTCATGCCGGATGCGGCCTCGCTGGAACTGGTGACCGTCGGCGCGCACTACGACCCGGTCGAATTGTTGCGCCCGGGCTGGCCGCTGCATCGCGAACTCGAACAGCTCGCCGCGCGCGCGCCTGTCGGCGCGGGAGCCGGCCATGGGCGCGTCATCGCATTCGGCAGCCACGACGACCGCATGCCCGGCACGTTGGCGCCATCGCCCGATTTCGCCGGCGGCCCGTTGCGGCTGGTGCCGGTGTTGCTGGGCGTCGCGTCCGGCGATGCCGACGTGCTTGCGCGCGTCGGTGACCGGTTCGAACGCGAGTTGCTGGAGCGCGGAATGGCCGGCGCGGCCACCGCGCTGATGGCGCAGGAGGCGTTCGGGCTGCGCGTCGAACACGCGCGCTACCTCACCGTGCACGACCTGCTGGCGATGACCGCGCTCCAGTACGAGCACGCCGGCCTGGCGCCGTTGTGGCCGCTGCTGGAGACCGCGCTGCTCGCCCCCGCGGGCGAATGCGTCCTCGACGCGCCACCCGAGCCGCTCGTCGCGTACTCGGACGGACAGGCGCGCATCGCATTCCTCGATCCGCAGGCCTGGTGCCTCCGCAATGCGCCCGGCGCCGCGTGCGACGACCCGGCCGAACGCGAGCGCCTCGCCGCGCACTACCGGCACTTCGAGGCGCGCCAGCGCCAGTACGCGGAGGTGCTGGTGGCGCACGGGATCCCGGTCACCCTCGAGCAACGCTCAGTCGGGTAGGGCGGTCTCGAACACCAGGTAGCCGGCGTCGTCCATGCCGAGCGACGCGTAGGTCCGTTGCGCGTCGGCGTTGTCGCGCTCGACGTACAGCCGCAGGCCGACCACGCCCGGCGTGGCGCGCGCCAGTGATGCGGCATGGTCGTACAGCGCGGCGAACACGCCGGTGCGGCGCTCTTCCGGTGGGACGTAGACGCTCTGGATCCACCACCACCAGCCGTTGCGCCAGTCGCTCCACTCGTCGGTGAGCATCAGCGTGCCGACCGGCAGCGCCAGCGTCTCGCTGCCGGCGACCTCGGCCTGGCGCATCGCGACGAAGTAGCGCGCGCGCAACGGGTCGGCCAGGGCGTTCGACACGCCGAGCGCGACGGTGGCCGGGTCCAGGCGCTTGTGTTCCGTCTCCCACGCCATCGCCGCGGCCCACTCGGCCAGCAGCGGCGCGTCGGCCGGCTGCGCGTCGCGGATGCGCAGGCCGCCCACTCAGCGGATGACCGCGATCACCCCGCACGCGACGCGCGCCCCGGCGTCGCCGGACGGCTGGCTGGTGTAGTCGTCCGGCTGGGCGTGCACGACGATCGCCTTCCCGGCGATGTCGTTGGCCAGCCCGGTGCCCAGCGTGACGTCGTGCAGGTGTGCGTCCACCACGGCCACGCCGTCCGCATTCGCGACGATGTTGTCGCTGTCGCCGAGGTGGTGCGGGCCGGGGCCGGAGCGGCCGTGCGGCGTGTTGGTGGGGTTGAAGTGCCCGCCGGCGCTGCTGGCGTCCGCGGCGCTGCAGTCGCCGAACTCGTGGACATGGAAGCCGTGCGCGCCCGGGCGAAGGCTGCCGATCTCGCCGCCGACATGGACGCCGTCGCCCATGGTGGTCAGGGTGAGCGTGCCGCTGGTCAGGCTTGCCGAGGCGGGCGCGAGGTTCGCGGTGGCGCGCGCGGCGGACGTGGTTGGCGGGATCGGGTCCGGATCGGCGGGCGTCGTTGCGCAACCGGCAAGTGCGGCGATGGCGGCGGAGCAGGTGACGGCGATGACGGTGCGCATGCGTGGGCTCTCCTTGCGTGGTCCGGACCGCCCGACGCTAGCCGCGCGGGGGTCGCGGGATGGTGAATGGTTCAGTCGGTGTCGTCGTCGTTCCGCGACAGTTTGCGGGTGATCGTGTTGCGGCCGATGCCGAGCAGCCGGGCGGCCTCGCCGCGGTGGCCGCCGGTACGTTCCAGGGCCTCGTGCAGCAGCACCTGGTCCAGGCGGTCGCGCGCGGTGGCATGCAGGCCGGCGCTGCCGGCGTCCAGTTGCGCGCGGGTCCAGCCCGCCAGGGCCGCCTCCCAGTCGTCGGAAGCGGCGCCGCCGCCCGCGTGCCCCGTGCCGAGCGCCTGCTCGATGTCGGCCACCGAGACCTGCTCGCCGGGGGCGAGCGCGGCCAGCCGCCAGCACAGGTTTTCCAGCTCGCGCACGTTGCCCGGCCATGCGTGTGCCTGGAGGCGCTGCAACGCCGTGCGCGCCAGGCGCTTGGGCGGGGCGTGGAAACGCACGGCGGCCGCCTGGAGGAACCGTTCGGCCAGCAGCGGGATGTCGCCACTGCGCTCGCGCAACGGCGGCAGCCGCAGGCGCACCACGTCCAGCCGGTGCAGCAGGTCCGCGCGGAACCGGCCCTCCTCGACCAGGCGTTCGAGCGCCTGGTGGGTCGCCGCGACCACGCGCACGTCGACGCGGATCAGCGCGCGGCCGCCGACGCGGAAGAACTCGCCCTCGGCCAGCACGCGCAGCAGGCGCGTCTGCAAGGGCGACGGCATGTCGCCGATCTCGTCGAGGAACAGCGTGCCGCCGTCGGCCTGCTCGAAGCGACCGACATGCCGCCGGTTCGCGCCGGTGAACGCGCCGGCCTCGTGCCCGAACAATTCGGATTCAAGCAGGTCGGCCGGGATCGCCGCGGTGTTGAGCGCGACGAACGGGCCGCCCGCGCGCGGCGATTCGCGATGCAGGGCGCGTGCCACCAGCTCCTTGCCGGTGCCGGTCTCGCCGGTCACCAGCACCGACAGCGGCGCCTGCGCGAGCCGGCCGATGCTGCGGAACAGCGCGCGCATCGCGGGGCTGTTGCCCAGCAACGGCTGGTCACCGGCGGTGTCGGCGGCGGCGTCGGCAACCGGTGGGCCGGTCTCGCCGTCCGGGGGATCGTCCGTCCGCGTGCGCGGCAGGGCACGGCGCGCCATCGCCACCGCGTCGTCCAGGTCGAACGGCTTGGACAGGAAATCGTGTGCGCCGCCGCGGAACGCGCCGGCGGTGCTGGCGACATCGGTATAGGCGCTCATCACCACCACGGGCAGCGCGGGGGCGCGTTCCTTGAGGCGCGCCAGCAGGTGCAGCCCGTCGTCGCCCGGCATGCGCACGTCGGTGAACAGCAGGTCGGGCGTTCCCCGCTCGCCGAGTGCGGCCAATGCGTCGGCTGCGCCGCCGAACGCGTCCACTGCATAGCCGGCCTCGCGCAGCGCCGCGGCGAGCACGAAGCGCACCGCGCGATCGTCGTCGACGATCCACACGCGCGCGGTCACGGTGCTTCCTCCGGCAACGGCAGGGGCATCGGCAGCAGCAACGTGAACACGGTGTGGCCCGGGCGGGAGCGGTAGGCGAGCGAACCGCGGTGCTCGCGCGCGACCTGCTGTGCGAGCGCCAGGCCGAGCCCGCTGCCTTCCGCACGGCCCGATACCAGCGGCAGGAACACGCGCTCGGCCAGTTCCTCGGGCACGCCGCGGCCGTCGTCCGCGACGTCCAGCCGCAGCGCCAGTGCGTGTGCGTCGTCGCCGATGCGCACGCCATGCTCGGCGCGGGTCCGCAGCGTCACCGTCGCGGCGCCGGCCTCGATCGCGTTGCGCACCAGGTTCCAGGTCGCCTGCGACAGCCGGTCCGCGTCGCCGGTCAGCGGCGGCAGGCTCGGGTCGTAGTCGCGCACCAGCTTCACCGCCCAGCCCGCGTCGTTCTCGGCCAGGCGCAGCACGCGCTCGAGGACTGCGTGGATGTTCAGCGGTTCGTGCGGGCGTGGCGGCGCCGGCGACATCAGCCGGTCGAGCAGGCCCGCCAGCCGGTCGACCTCGCTGTCGATGAGGCCGGTCAGTTCGCGCTCCTCGTCGTTGTCCGCGCGCGCCTCGGCCCGCCGCGCGAGCAGTTGCGCGGCGCCCTTCAGCCCCGCCAGCGGATTGCGCAGTTCGTGCGCGAGGCCTCGCAACGCCGCCGCGAGCGCACCTGGCAAGGCCTGCGCCGGGTCCTCGCCCGGAAACTCCGCGACGGGGTGCGCTTCGAGCAGCCAGCCGCCGTCGGCATCCGGCGACAGCGTGAGGTCGGCGAACCGCGCGGGTCCCTGTCCGGGGAAGGCCATCGGCAGCCGGCGCAACCGGATGGGGGCTTCAGTCGCCGGCGGATTGGCCGCCAGCCCGTGCAGCACGTCGCCATCCGGTTCGAGCGCGCCGAGGGGCAGGCCTCCCAGGCGGCGCAGCCCGACCCCCAGCCACCGACCGAAGGCCGGATTCGCCCCCTCGATGCGCATGGACCCGTCCAGCCACGCGACCGGCGTGGCCAGGGCGTCGAAGGCGGCAGGATCGGCAGGCATTGCACCAATATAGTGCAATTGTCCCCGCAGCCCGGATGCAGCAACGCGGAATCCGGGACCCGCCCGGGACCCCTATCGCACCAGCCCGTACAGGATCCTGGCGTCCTCGCCATCGAGCGTCGCCGCCGGATCGTCCCCGTCGTCGATCCCCCTGAAGTGGCGATGGAACGCGCGCACCGCGGCGGCCCGTTCGTCCCCCGGCGTGGCGTCGGCGAGCGGGTAGCCCAGCAGCCGCAGCGCCATCCACGGATCGAACCCCGGCGGTGGGTCGACCAGTTCGCCTGTCGGCCACTGCCCGAAACCAGCCTCTGCAAGCGTCGCCCACGGGAAGTGCGCGCCCGGATCGCGCTTGCGCATCGGCGCCATGTCGGCGTGCGCGATCACCGCGGTGCGCGGGATGCCGTGGCGCTCCGTCAGGTCCTCGAGCAACCGGACGAGGCTGTCGACCTGGGCCGTGGTGAACGGCTCGCTGCCGTCGTTGTCGAGCTCGATGCCGATCGACGCCGAATTGAGGTCGGTGATCGTGCCCCAGCGGCCGCCGCCGGCATGCCAGGCACGCAGCGCATCGGGAACGAGCTGGTAGATGCGACCGTCGTCGCCGACCAGGTAGTGCGCGCTGACGGGGCCGCCGGCGTTGCGCGTGCGCAACGTGTCCAGGCTCTCGGCCGCGGAACCCTGCTCGGTCGCATGGATCACCACGATCACCGGGTCGCGCACGTCGTGGTTCGGCGATGGCACCCACTCGGCCATCGGGTTGCGCGCGTGCTCGTGGGCGCAACCCGCGAGCACGGCGAAGGCGAGCAGGACGGATGCGGCGCGGACCATGCGCCGCATCCTAAGCGATCCCGGCCCGCGTGCTACAGCCGCGCTGTCACAGCGAGTAGTAGAGCTGGTACTCCAGCGGATGCGTGGCCGCGCGGAACTTCGTGACCTCCTGCATCTTCAGCCCGATGTACGCATCGATGAAGTCGTCGTTCATCACCCCGCCGGCCTTCAGGAACTCGCGGTCGCCGTCGAGTGCCTCGAGCGCCTGGTCGAGCGAATGGCACACGGTCGGGATGTCCCTGGCCTCCTCGGGCGGCAGGTCGTACAGGTCCTTGTCCATCGCCTCGCCCGGGTCGATCTGGTGCTTGATGCCGTCCAGGCCCGCCATCATCAGCGCGGTGAACGTCAGGTAGCCCGACTGCATCGGGTCCGGGAAGCGGAACTCGATCCGCCGCGCCTTCGGGTTCGACACGTACGGGATGCGGCACGACGCCGACCGGTTGCGCGCCGAGTACGCCAGCATC
>CAMPJU010000051.1 GCA_946886995.1 uncultured Lysobacteraceae bacterium | reverse complement strand
GCGCTCGCGCGCCTTCGCCTACCTCGGACACCTGCCTGCGCTGAAGGCCGACCTGACGGCGATCGAGAACCTCGACTTCCTGTGCGGGCTCCACGGACGTCGCCGCGGCCAGTCGCCCGCGCACGCGATGGCGATCGTCGGCCTCCAGGGATATGAATCGACGCTCGCGCGGCAGTTGTCCGCCGGACAGAAGAAGCGGTTGTCGCTGGCGCGGCTGTGGTTGTCGCCGGCGCCGCTGTGGCTGCTCGACGAGCCGTACGCCAACCTGGACCTGGCGGGCATCGAACTGGTCAACCGCATGGTCCAGGCGCAGCTGCGCGCGGGCGGCGCCGCGCTGGTGACGACCCATGGCGCCTATGCCGCCCCGCCTGTCCGCACCCGCCAGCTGACCCTGGAGCGTGCCGCATGATCGTGGCGGGCCGCGCCCTGCTCGTCCGCGACCTGAGGCTGCTCTGGCGCCGTCGCGGCGACGCACTGCAGCCGGCACTGTTCGCGCTGCTGGTCGTGGTGCTGTTCGCGCTGGCTTTCGGGGGCAGCCGCGAAGCGCTGGCGCCGGTCGCGGCACCCGCGCTGTGGGTCGCCGTGCTGCTCGCCGGGTTGCTCTCGCTCGACACGCTGTTCCGGGGCGATGCCGAGGACGGCTCGCTGGAGCAATGGATGCTCGCGCCCGTGCCGCTGGCGTGGCTGGTCGGCGTGCGCACGTTCATGCACTGGGCGACGACCGCCCTGCCCCTGCTGGTCGCCACCCCGCTGCTGGCCGAACTGCTGCACCTGCCGGCCGCACAGTTGCCCACCCTGCTGGCATCGCTCGCGCTGGGCACGCCGCTGCTCAGCCTGCTGGGCGCCGTGGTCGCCGCACTGACCGTCGGGATGCGGCGCTCCGGTATACTCGTCGCCTTGCTGGCGTTGCCGCTCTACGTCCCCGTGCTGGTGTTCGGGGCCGGCAGCGTGGCGCAGGCCAGCCAGGGGATGGACCCCACCGGCGCGCTGCTGCTGCTGGCCGCCGGCCTCGTCCTGGCCCTCGTGCTGGCGCCGCTGGCCGCCGCCGCCGCGATCCGGATCGCCATGAGCTGACACCGACCCGCGCGTGCTGCCCTGCGCAGCGCGGGAAGGCGCACACGAACGCATGAATCCTGTCCTCCGCTGGTTCCACCAACTCGGCTCGCCGCCCACGTTCGACCGCTTCGCCGCGCGCTGGTCACCGTGGTGCCACGCCGTCGCGCTGGCGCTGGTCGCCTGGGGCGGCTGGCTGGCGCTGTTCGGCGTGCCGGCCGACTACCAGCAGGGCGACTCGTTCCGGATCCTCTTCATCCACGTGCCCGCCGCGTGGATGAGCCTGTTCGTGTTCGGGCTGATGGCGTTCTACGCAGGGATCGCGATGGTCTGGCGCATCAAGCTGTGCGAGATCCTGGCGATGGCCTGCGCACCGATCGGTGCCGCGTTCACGGTGATCACCCTCGCCACCGGTTCGATCTGGGGCAAGCCGATGTGGGGCACCTGGTGGGACTGGGACCCGCGGCTGACGACCGAGCTGGTGCTGCTGTTCCTGTACCTGGGCGTGATCGGCCTGTACCAGGCGATCGACGACCGCCGCGCGGCCGCGCGTGCCGCGGGCCTGCTGGCGATCGTCGGCGTCGCCCTGCTGCCGGTCATCCGTTATTCCGTGGTCTGGTGGAACTCGCTGCACCAGGGCCAGACGATCCGCGTGTTCGGCGAATCGAGCATCGACCCGAGCATGGTCGCCCCCCTGTGGATCTTCGTGCTGGCGACCAAGTTCTGGTTCGCCGGGTCGCTGCTGGTGCGCGCTCGCGGCGACAACCTGCGGCGCGAAGCCGGCAAGGACTGGGTGCGCAAGCTGGCGGAGGCGTCGCGATGAGCTACGTGGGCTACGTCGCCGGCGCCTATGGCGTGTTCCTGGCCGTGCTGGCCTGGGACCTGGTGGTGCCGCGCCTGCAGGTGCGACGTGAATTGCGCGCTGCCCGGGAGCGCGCGTCGCGCGTCGCACCGGCACCGCGAACGGAGGACCTGACGCGATGAACCCGACCCGCCGGCGACGGCTGTGGCTCGTGCTGGCGATCGTGGCCGCGGCCGTGATCGCCACGACGCTCGTGGCGCTCGCGCTCCAGCGCAACGTCACCTATCTCTACACGCCGTCCGAGGTGTATTCGGGCGAGGCCGGCACGCAGGTGGCATCGGGCCAGGCACGCTTCCGGCTGGGCGGCATGGTGGCCGGCGGTTCCTTCGCCCGGGACGCGGGTTCGCTCGAAGCCCGGTTCGAAGTCGACGACGGCGACGCGCGCATGCCCGTGGCGTACACCGGCATCCTCCCGGACCTGTTCCGCGAGAACCAGGCCGTGGTCGCGACCGGCCGGATGCGCGACGGCGTGTTCGTCGCCGAGGAAGTGCTGGCGAAGCACGACGAGAACTACATGCCGCGCGAAGTCGCCGACAAGATGGGCGAGGCCCATGCCAGGCACGATGTCGAGGCCGCACGACCCGACGCCCCGCCCGCGGAAAGCCGCTAGCGTGGGTCCCAGGCGCGCCTGATGCTGCCCGAACTCGGCCAACTCGCGCTGGTGGTGGCGTTGCTCGTGGCGGCGTTGCAGGCGGCGCTGCCGCTTGCCGGCGCGCACAGTGGGCGCGACGGATGGATGGCCGTCGCACGCCCCGCGGCGTATGCCCAGCTGGGACTGGTGGCCTTCGCCTTCACGGTGCTCACCTGGGGCTTCGTGACGCAGGACTTCTCGCTGCAGTACGTGGCCGAGAACTCCAACTCCCTGTTGCCGATGCACTACCGCTTCACGGCCGTCTGGGGCGCGCACGAAGGGTCGTTGTTGTTGTGGACACTGGTGGTCGCCGTCTGGACCGCGGCGGTGGCGCGCTTCTCCCGCGGCCTGCCCGACACCGTGTCGGCGCGCGTTCTCGGCGTGATGGGCCTGGTCGCGGTCGGCTTCCTCGCCTTCCTCGTGTTCACCAGCAACCCGTTCCTGCGGCTGCTGCCGGCCGTCGCGGAGGGTCGCGACCTCAATCCACTGCTGCAGGACCCGGGGATGATCATCCACCCCCCGATGCTGTACCTGGGCTACGTGGGGTTCATGGTGCCGTTCGCGTTCGCGGTCGCGGCGCTGCTCGACGGACGCCTCGACGCGCGCTGGCTGCGCTGGACCCGGCCGTGGACCAATGTCGCTTGGGCGTTCCTGACGGCCGGCATCGCGCTCGGATCCTGGTGGGCCTATTACGAACTCGGCTGGGGCGGCTGGTGGTTCTGGGATCCGGTGGAGAACGCCAGCTTCATGCCGTGGCTGGCCGGCGCGGCGCTGCTGCATTCGCAGGCGGTGACCGAGAAGCGGGGCAGCTTCCACGGCTGGACGCTGCTGCTCGCGATCGCGACGTTCTCGCTGTCGCTGCTCGGCGCGTTCCTCGTGCGCTCGGGCGTACTGACCAGCGTGCATTCCTTCGCGGCCGATCCGACGCGCGGCCTGTTCGTGCTCGTGTTCCTGGGCATCGTCGTCGGTGGTTCGCTACTGCTGTACGCATTGCGCGCGCCCTCCTCGCCGGCGGCCCGCCCGTTCGCGGGGAGCTCGCGCGAAACGTTGCTGCTGGCCAACAACCTCCTGCTGGCGTCCGCATGCGCCATGGTGTTGCTCGGTACGCTGTATCCGCTGCTCGCCGACGCCCTGGGGCTGGGCAAGATCTCGGTCGGCCCGCCCTACTTCGGCCTGCTGTTCGTGGTGCTGATGGCGCCGCTGGTGCTGCTGCTGCCGTTCGGGCCGTTGACCCGGTGGCAGCGCGAGGAACCCTCGCGCCCGCTGGCGATGCTGGCGCCGTGGCTGCTCGCCGCCGCGCTGGCCGGCGTGCTCGCCTTCTTCCTCGCGCCGCAGTCTCCATGGAAGACAGCCGTCGGCATCGCAGCGGCGGCATGGGTCGCGTTCGGCACGCTGCGCTTCGCGTGGTCGCGCCTGCGTGCGACCGGGGGCGTCCGGTTCACCGCGGAAATGCTCGGCATGTGCCTGGGGCACGGCGGCATCGCGGTATTCCTCGTCGGTGCGCTGCTCACCGATGCGCAACTGCAGCAGCGCGAGCTCGCCATGTCGCCCGGCGAGTCGGTCGAGCTCGACGGACGCCACTTCCGTTTCGTCGGCGTCGAGCGCGTGGAGGGACCGAACTACCTCGCCGACCGTGGCACGGTCCTGGTCTCCGCGGGCGACGGACCGCCCGTCGAGATGCATCCGGAGAAGCGCGCATATGCAGCCGGCGGCCAGGTCATGACCGAAGCCGCGATCGATGCCGGGGTCGGCGCGGACGTGTACGTCGCCCTCGGCGAATCGCTCGGCAGCGACGCGTGGGCGGTGCGCGTCTACGTACGGCCGTTCGTCCGCTGGATCTGGGCAGGCGCGGCGCTGATGGCGCTCGGCGGCCTGGTGGCCGCGACCGATCGCCGGTTCCGCCGGACGCCAGGGAGTCGCGCATGAACGATCCCTCGCGCAACCGCATGCGCTGGCTGCCCCTCGCCGTGTTCGCGGCGCTGGCGGTACTGCTTGCCGCCGGCGTCTGGATGAGCCGCCAGCCCGATCGCGATGCCCTGCCATCGCCGCTGATCGGGCGTCCCGCGCCCGATTTCGCGCTTCCGGCGCTGCACGACCCCGGGCGCACCGTCACCCTCGACGACCTGCGCGGCGCGCCGTTCGTGCTCAACGTATGGGGCAGCTGGTGCCCGGAATGCCGGGTCGAGCATCCGGTGCTGGCCCGCTTCGCGGGGTCCAGCGACGTCCGCCTGGTCGGATACAACTGGAACGACGATCCGGTCGATGCGCTGCGCTGGCTGGACCAGTTCGGCGATCCGTACTGGCTGGTCATCGCCGATCGCGAAGGCCGCACCGCCATCGACTGGGGCATCTACGGTGCGCCGGAGACGTTCCTGGTCGATGCCGCGGGCATCGTGCGCTGGAAGCACGTCGGCGCGATGGACGACGAGGTCCTGCACGAAGGACTGCTGCCCGCCATCGAGGCACTGGAGCACACGCCATGAGCCGGCGCGCCACGCTTTCGGCGGCCTTCTGCCTCGTGCTCGCGGTGGTCTGCGCCTCCATGGCGCTGGCCGCTCCGCCGGTGACCGGCGAGGCCGGGGCGGCGCCGCTCCGGTTCGAGGACGCCGGCGAGGCACGCCGCTTCCAGCGCCTCGTCTCCGAGCTGCGCTGCGTGATGTGCCAGAACCAGTCGCTCGCCGACTCCGACGCACTGATCGCGCACGAGTTGCGCGCGGAGGTCCTGGCACTGATGCGCCAGGGACGCGACGATGCGGCGATCAAGGCGCACCTGGTGGCGCGCTACGGCGAGTTCGTGCTGTATCGCCCGCGCGTGGGCCCGTCGACGTGGCTGCTCTGGTTCGGGCCGGGCGTGGTGCTGCTGCTCGGAGGGTTCGCCGTGTACCGGCTCGTGCGCAAACCGCGCGGCGCGCGCGCGGATGTCCCGGAGGATCGGGAGCAGGAATGGTGAACACACCGGCCATGGCCATCGCCTTCGTCGTCGCGGCGCTGTCGATCGCGACGGTCGCGGCCGCAGTCGTGCTGCGCCCGGTATGGCGGGCGAATCGCGGGCACGCGACGGCCATCGGCACCGGTTTCGTCGTCTGCGCCGGGTTGCTCTACCTGCTCGTCGGCACGCCGGCGGCGCTGGATGCCGGCGGCGCGCAGCCACCCGCATCGATGGAAGACGCGGTCTCGCAACTGGAGGCGGAACTGGAACGCTCGCCTCAGCAGGCCGAAGGCTGGCGGTTGCTGGGCCGGGCCTACGGCACGCAGGGCCGCGCCGGCGATTCGGCCGCGGCATTCGCACGCGCTGCCAGCCTGCTCCCCGACGATCCTGACGTCCTGGTCGAGGCCGCCGAAGCGCGCGCGCTCGCGCACCCCGACCGCCTCCTCGACGACCAGGCCGTGGCCTGGCTCGACCACGCGCTCGAGCTCGCGCCCGGCCACCAGTTCGCGCGGTGGTTCCGCGGCATCGCCCATCGCCAGGCCGGCGACCCGGCTGCCGCGGCGCGCACCTGGGAGCCGCTGCTCGACGCCGTTTCGCCGTCGACCGTGGCGAGCCTGCGCGAGCAGGTCGACCTGGCACGTTCCGAAGCCGGCCTCGCGCCATTGCCGCCCCCGGCCTCGCCCGGCGGGGATGCCGGCATCGACGTCACCATCTCCCTCGCGCCCGGTTTGGCGGAACGCGTCCCGCCGGATGCGACGCTCTACGTGATCGCGAGGCAGTCCGGCGATTCACCGATGCCGGTCGCGGTCGAACGGTTGCCCGCCGCAGGCTTCCCCGCGCGGGTGACGCTCGACGACGGCGACAGCCCGATGCCGACCCTGCGCCTGTCGCAAGCCGGCGACGTGGAAGTCCTCGCCCGCATCTCGGTGGGCGGCGACGCCGCTGCCGCTCCAGGCGACATTGCATCGGCACCGGTCGCGGCGACGCCAGGCACGCCGGTCGCGGTCACCCTCGACCGTGTGGTCGAATAGCGCCGCATGACCGAATTCATCCCGCCCGCAACGCGATACGTGGACCTGCCGGACCGGTTCCCGATGAAGCGCGGCGGCGTGCTGCACGGCGGCCGCATCGCCTACGAAACGTGGGGGACGCGCAACACCGCCGGCGACAACTCGGTGCTGATCCTGACCGGGCTGTCGCCGGACGCGCACGCCGCGGCGAACGACGCGAACCCCGCACCCGGATGGTGGGAGGCGATGCTCGGTCCCGGCAGGCCGATCGACACCGACCGCTGGCACGTGGTCTGCGTCAATTCGCTCGGCAGCTGCAAGGGATCGACGGGTCCGGCGAGCGTCGACCCCGCGACCGGCGAACCCCGGCGCCTGTCGTTCCCCGAGCTGTCGATCGAGGACGGCGCGGATGCCGCGGCGCACGTGGTGGGCGCGCTGGGCATCGAACGCCTCGCCTGCGTGGTCGGCAACTCGATGGGCGGCATGGTGGCCCTCGCCTTCCTGCAGCGGCACCCCGGCCTGGCGCGCACCCACCTCAACATCTCCGGCGCCGCGCGCGCGTTGCCGTTCTCGATCGCGATCCGCTCGCTGCAGCGCGAGGCGATCCGGCTCGACCCCGCATGGAACGAAGGGAATTACGACGAGGTCCGCTATCCCGAGTCCGGCATGCGCATGGCCCGCAAGCTCGGCGTGATCACCTATCGCTCCGCGCTGGAATGGGACGGCCGCTTCGGCCGCGTGCGCCTGGACTCGGACCGCCGCGACGACGAGGATCCGTTCGGCCTCGAGTTCGAGGTCGAGAGTTACCTGGAGGCCCATGCGCGTCGCTTCGTGCGCAGCTTCGACCCCAACTGTTACCTCTACCTGAGCCGCTCCATGGACTGGTTCGACCTGGGCGAGGCCCACGGCGGCGATACCGTCGCGGCCCTTGCCGCGCTGCGGGTAGACAAGGTCCTCGCGATCGGCGTGGAGACCGACATCCTGTTCCCGTTGCAGCAGCAGGAGCAGATCGCCGACGGATTGCGCGCCGGGGGTATCGATGCCGGCTTCCTGCCGTTGCCCTCCCCGCAGGGGCACGACGCCTTCCTGGTCGACATCGACCGTTTCGGCCCCGCCATCCGCGGTTTCCTCGACGCGCTCTGACGACCGCGCCCTTGGCGCCGGGGCAGCGGATCGCCACCCCGCGCTAAACTTCCACCCATGCCCGCCCCGATCCCCCGCGTCGAGGACCATTGGCGCGAATTAGCGGGCGCCGCCGGGCCGGGGCAGGGGGGCGACCAGGGGGGGGGGGGCCGGGGCGGCGCGGGCCTGGTCGGCGACGCGGGGGGTCGGGG